>CALWWH010000001.1 GCA_944385195.1 uncultured Oscillospiraceae bacterium
ACCTGGTGGGGGATGTCCTGGGTATTTTGCAGGGCTGACGGTCCTTCGACGGTATCTTTATCCGAAAGCCGATATAATGAGCGTGCATGGGTGACCATGCGCGCTCATTTTTTGTACCAAGGAGGAGATACGGTGCGATATACGAGTTTTGTGCAGGACAAGCACCTGACCATCGCCCTGGCAGGGGAGATCGATCACCACGCGGCGCGGGAGATCATGCGTGCCGTGGCGGATAAGATCGACGCCTATCTGCCGTCGCTGTGCTGTCTGGATTTTCGGGAGGTGTCGTTTATGGACTCGTCCGGCATCGCCGTGGTGCTCAACGCCATCCGTCGGATGCGGGAGCTGGGTGGGAATCTGGAACTGACAAACGTGCCGCCGCAGCCGATGCGGGTGCTCAAGACGGCAGGAATTGAAAAATTGATGGAACTGGGGGGTGAGCATAAGTGAAAGCTGAGAATTACATTCGACTGGAGCTGCCCAGCCGCAGCGCCAACGAAGCGGTCGCCAGGTGAGTGGTGGCTGCCTTCACTGCGCAGTTGGACCCGACGCTGGAGGAGCTCGGGGATATCAAAACCGCTGTTAGTGAGGCCGTGACCAACTGTATTGTACATGCCTATCCCGACCAGATCGGGGTCATCATCCTGACTTGCAGCATCGAGGGGGATGTGCTGGAGATTGTTGTCAAAGACCGCGGCAAGGGGATCGAGGATCTCGAGCAGGCGCGGCAGCCGCTATATACAACCGGGGGATCGGAGCGGTCTGGGATGGGATTTACCATCATGGAGAGTTTCATGAACGAGTGCCGTGTGACCTCCACTCCCGGGAAGGGTACAACTGTGCGTATGCGCAAGCGGATCATCCCCCGGAGGCAGATGTTGTGAGCGTAGCAGAGCTGCTGCCTAAAGTTCAGCAAGGCGACCGCGAGGCCGCGGAGCAGATGCTGGTTGAGAACAGCGGCCTTATTTGGTCGGTGGCCAGGCGCTATTTTGGACGGGGGGTCGACGCGGACGATTTGTACCAGCTGGGCTGTGTCGGCTTTATGAAAGCCATGATGGGGTTTGACCCGAACTATGGGACGCAATTTTCTACCTACGCAGTGCCGAAAATCAGCGGAGAGATCCGCCGCTTCCTGCGGGACGATGGAAGCGTCAAAGTAAGCCGCAGCATCAAAGAGCGCGCCAATCGCGTTCACATGGTGCGCGAGCGGCTCATTGGAGAGCTGGGCAGAGAGCCAACGCTGTCAGAAATTGCGGATGAGACTGGTTTTACCGTGGAAGAAATCGCCATGGTGGAGACGGCGACGACAGAACCGGAGTCGATTCATCGCGTGCTCGGGGAGGATGATTTCACCCTGGAGCAGCTGCTATCCACAGAAGGACCGGAGGAGGCGGTCCTGGAGCGGCTGACGCTGCAAGGGGCGATCAGCCGTCTGACAGAGCGGGAGCAGATGGTTATCCAGCTGCGATACTACCGTCAAATGACCCAGGAGCAGTGCGCCCGTATCATCGGCGTGAGCCAGGTGCAGATCTCCCGCATTGAGAAGAAAGCGCTCCAGGCCCTGCAAGCAGCGTTAACTTCAGGTTGATTTGTGGAGGTTCGTGGTGTAAAATAAAGTGTTGACTAAAAGAGATAAGGTGACATGACTATGTTGAATCACGAACAGATGCAACGGTATTTGACCGCCCGCCGCAGGATTATCGCGGGATATTTTCAACATTTGAATCAGATGCAGCAAAAGGGCGTTCTGGCAACGGAAGGCCCTCTGCTGCTTTTGGCGGGTGCAGGCAGCGGCAAGACCACCGTACTTATCAACCGCATCGCAAACCTCCTCCGGTTCGGCCGCGGTGCAGAGAGCCAGGAGGTGCCCGGCTTTGTCAGCCAGGAGGATGTGGAGCTGATGGAGCGCTATCTCACCACCCAGGACGAGAACCTTCGGGAGCGCGTGGAGCTGCTTTGCCGTGTTGAGGCTCCGCGTCCGTGGGAAATTCTGGCCATTACTTTTACAAACAAGGCTGCCAATGAGCTCAAGGACCGTTTGCAGGATATGCTGGGGCAGGCGGGAAACGACGTCTGGGCGATGACTTTTCACTCGGCCTGCTGCCGCATTCTGCGCCGAAATATTGAGCGCCTGGGAGGCTATACCAGCAGCTTTACCATCTACGACCAGGCAGATACCACCAGTATCGTCAAGGACATTTTAAAGGATATGGGCCTGGACGATAAGACCTTTCCGCCGCGGCAGGTGCTGGCGGCCATCAGCCGCGCCAAGGACCAGCTGCTGGATCCGGAGGACTACCTCCGCGAAGTTGCTCAGGCGGAGGATTTCCGCTATGAGATCTACGCCAAGATCTATACCGAGTATCAAAAGCGCTTGGAAAACGGCAATGCTGTGGATTTTGACGATATTATCCGACTCACTGTGCGCCTGCTGCGGGAGCATGAGCAGGTGCGGAACGATTACCAGGAGCGGTTTCACTACGTTCTCATTGACGAGTACCAAGACACCAATAAGGCGCAGTTCGAGCTTGCGCATCTGTTGGCGGGCTGGCGGGAAAACCTCTGTGTTGTCGGCGATGATGACCAGAGCATTTATCGCTTCCGGGGCGCAACCATTGAAAATATAATGAATTTTGAAAAAGATTACCCGGCGGCGCGGGTCATCCGACTGGAGCAGGACTATCGCCCAACCAAACGGATTCTGGAAGCGGCAAATGCGGTCATTAGGCACAATCGCGGCCGTAAGGGTAAGGAACTCTGGACGGAAAATGCCGAGGGTGAGCCTATTACGGTCTATCAGGGAGAGTCAGAGAATGACGAGGCGGATTTTGTTGTGGCGCGGATGCTGGAGGGAAAGACGAAGGGCCATCCCTTCAAGGATTACGCCGTGCTCTACCGCACCAACGCCCAGTCCAACGCGCTGGAATATGCGCTGCGCCGCAATGGGGTGCCCTATCGTGTCATTGGCGGCACCAAGTTCTTTGACCGTGCCGAGGTCAAGGATATGCTCAGCTACCTCTGCGTCATCAATAACCGAGCCGATACGCTGCGTCTGCGCCGGATCATCAACAATCCCGCCCGCGGCATTGGCGCCAAGACCATAGAAATGGCCGAGCGCCAGGCATTGGCACAGGGGAGCAGTCTTTATGAAATTGTCAGCGATCCGTATACCTATCCGTCCCTGAATAAGGCGGCGGAGAAGCTGATGGCCTTTACGGTGCTCATCGAGACGCTGGCTGAAGAGCTGCAAGCGCTGCCTTTGCCGGAGTTTTATGACCAGGTTTGCCAGAGAACCGGCTATCTGACCATGCTTGAGAGTAAAAACGATGTGGAAAGCCGCACTCGTGCTGAGAACGTCCGCGAGCTGCGGTCGAGCATCGTGACCTATTGCAGTAATGCCCTGGAGCCGACGCTCAGCGGCTTTTTGGAGGAGATCAGTCTCTATACCGATCTGGATAACTACAACGCCAGCGACGATGCCTGTGTGCTCATGACCATGCACTCGGCCAAAGGTCTGGAGTTCCCAACGGTTTTTATCGTTGGTGCAGAAGACGGCCTGTTTCCCAGCAGCAGAGCCATCGAGATGCCGGAGGAGCTGGAAGAAGAGCGCCGCCTGTGCTACGTCGCCATCACCCGCGCCAAAGAGAAGCTATACATTACGCACACTCGCCGGCGTATGATTTACGGTCAGACCCGTCCGGCCAGGGCGTCTCGCTTTCTGTCAGAGCTGCCGGAAGCGTGCGTCCAGCGGCAGGCGAAGGCCCACCCGTCTCATGGCGGCGACGGTTTTGGCGGCTATCGCCGCCCGGCAGCGCCTAAACCCAAGCGCAGCGTGCTGGATCATGTGGGCAGCAATACCGTGGCATCGACGGCCCCCAAGCAGAGCTTTGTCCAGGGCGAAATGGTCAATCACACGACCTTTGGCAGAGGCATGATTCTTTCCGTTACCCCCATGGGGGGCGATGCGCTGCTGGAGATTGCCTTTGACGATAGCGGTACCAAGAAACTGATGGCAAAGTATGCGTCGGCGTATCTGACAAAGGAAGCATAAAGCGCGTCCCCAAGCCCGTATCCTATACGGGGAGGGATGCGCATGAGACGACGCAGACGGCGATGGCTGGCACTGCTGTTCCTTCTGCTGGGGCTGACGCTTGCGGCGGTCGTGCTCTACCGCCAGAGAATCAATCCGATGCTGGAGGGAATGGCCCGCGCCATGTTAGATAATGTGGCGTCCAACACCATCAACGAGGCCATCGATGCCCAGATTGCGGCAGGCACATTGGATTACGATCGGTTGGTGCTCTTTGAAAAGGATCTTGATGGCCGGATTACTGCCATTAAGACCAATATGACTGAGGTCAACCGGTTAAAAACCCAGGTGCTGGACATAATGAATGATACATTGCTGGAAATCAGTACGGATGAGCTGTCGATCCCCATCGGGAATCTGATCCTGCCGGAATTGTTTTCCGGCAGAGGACCGGGTGTGCCGCTGCGGATTCTGAGCATCAGTACCTCGGACGCCCAGTTCCGCAACGCCTTTTCGGACGCGGGGATCAATCAGACCTGTCACCAGATTCTACTGATTGTACAGGTGGCGATCACGGTACTCTTGCCGACTGAGACCATCACTGTGCCCATCGAATCCGAAATGGTTGTAGCGGAGACCATCATCGTGGGAGATGTGCCCACGACATACGCCAGTTTTGGAACGGAGAACGATACATGAGAGAACGCATGGACCAGCTGGTAGATCAGCTGAACCGATATAACTACGAATACTACGTTCTGGATGCGCCAACGGTGGCAGATTACGACTATGACATGCTGCTCAAAGAGCTGGAAGCGTTGGAAGCAGCCCATCCGGAGTGGCGGAGGGCAGATTCCCCAACCCAACGGGTCGGCGGTGCGGCAGTTTCTGACTTTGCAGAGGTCGTGCATCCGGTACCGCTGGAGAGCCTGCAAAACACCTACTCCGTGGAGGAGATGGAGGACTTTCTAAGGGAGGTCAACGCGCCCGCTTACAGCGTTGAGCCCAAGGTGGACGGCTTGTCCGTGGCATTGGAGTATCTCGATGGTGTTTTTGTCTGCGGTGCGACCCGAGGCGACGGCAATGTCGGCGAGAATGTGACAGAAAATTTGCGGACAATCCGCAGTATTCCGATGAAATTGGAAAACGCGCCGGAAAGGCTGATCGTGCGGGGCGAGGTCTTCATGCCAAAGGCGGCATTTGAAGCGGTGAACGCCCGGCGAGAGGAGAACGGCGAGACGCTTTTTGCAAACCCGCGCAATGCGGCGGCAGGAAGCCTGCGCCAATTAGACCCCAAAATAACGGCGCAGCGCCAGCTGGATATTCTTGTCTTCAACCTACAGCTGTGCCAGGGGCGGACATTTACAAGCCACAGCCAGACGCTGGACTATCTGCGAGACCTGAAATTTAAGGTCATCCCTAATACGCTCTGCCGTACAGCGGAGGAAGTGATGGCCCAGATAACGGCCATCGATGAGGGCAGGGGAGCGCTGGCTTACGATATCGACGGCGCCGTGGTAAAGACTGACGATCTGGCCCTGCGCCGGGAGTTGGGCTCCACGGCGAAGTTTCCCCGATGGGCGGCGGCGTATAAGTATCCTCCCGAGGTCAAGGAAACGGTGCTGGAACAAATCGTCATCCAGGTGGGCAGGACAGGGGTGCTGACGCCGAAGGCCATTGTGGCGCCGGTGCGGCTGGCAGGGACCCGTGTGACTCAGGCGACGCTGCATAATCAGGATTTTATTGCCGAGAAGGACATCCGCGTTGGCGACACGGTACGTATTCGCAAAGCCGGGGAGATCATCCCGGAGATCCTCGAGGTGGTGACCTCCAAGCGTCCGGACCATTCCGCAGCTTTTGTCATGCCCACGACCTGTCCGGTGTGTGGCGGACCCGTGCGCCGCGATCCGGACGGTCCGGCGGTGCGCTGCGTAAATACCAGCTGCCCGGCGCAGCTGCTGCGGCTGCTGACGCACTTTGTCTCCCGCGATGCTATGGACGTAGAGGGCTTGAGCGAGAAAATCATTGCCCGCTTGGTGGAATTGGATCTGGTGCACACAGCAGCAGACCTCTACACATTGACGGAATCTGACCTGGCTGCGCTATGGCAGAAAGCCGGCACCATGGCGGGAAAACTGATCGCAGCAATTGAAAAATCAAAATCCAACGACCTTTCTCGACTCCTTTTCGGACTGGGTATCCGTCAGGTGGGCGTCAAAGCGGCCAGGACCCTGGCGGCGCAGTTCGGATCTATGCAGGCCCTGATGGCGGCGGACGAAGCGACGCTGAAAGCGGTCCCGGATGTGGGGCCCATCACGGCGGCCACCATCGTGGCCTGGTTTCAGGAGGCGAAGAACCGGGAGCTTCTGGAGCGGCTGGCAGCCTGCGGCGTGAACATGAAAAGCCAATTAGCCCCAGTGGGCGACCGTTTTGCGGGCATGACCTTTGTCCTGACGGGGACCCTAAGTGTCCCCCGGGAGATCATCGCCGCCCAGATCGAATCTCTGGGCGGCAAGGTCAGCGGCAGCGTCTCAAAAAAGACAAGCTATGTTGTTGCCGGCGAAAAGGCGGGCAGCAAACTCAAAAAAGCGGCAGAGCTTGGAATCCCGGTGCTCACTCAAGCCGAATTTGACGCCCTGCGAGGGGAGGAAACGGCGCGGGCTTGAGCGACAGCTGCTCTTAACCTCTCCAGGGATAAAAATGGCTTCGCCCTCCCTTTGGGAGGGGGCCGGTCCAAAAAGTGGCCCGGTCCCCGGGCCGCATCCGCGTTGCTGGCATTTCCCTCGGCTGTTTTGCATAGACTGCACCATGCACAGCATTGGGGGTGCAGCAATGAGAGAGGATATCGAGCAGCGAGCGCGAGATTTGGCAAGGTACATCATCGATCACGACAGCACAGTTCGAGGAGCGGCTGCGGCTTTTGGCATCAGCAAGTCCAGCGTCCACAAAGACCTGACCGAGCGATTAGAACGCATTGACCCGCGTCTGTACGCAGCGGTCAAAGTTGTTCTGGAACGGAACAAAGCCGAACGCCACCTGCGAGGCGGTGACGCCACCCGGCGGAAATACAAAGCTTTACAAACTTCCTAGCCTATAGTATACTAAAGGTACCTAATTTTAAACGGAGGTACTAGCATGAAAAGAGTGTATGAATTTCTGCAGAAGGTACATACCTATTATCTGGCCACTGTCGAGGGCGATCAGCCTCGCGTGCGTCCCTTTGGCACGGCTCTGATTTTCGAAGGGAAGCTCTACATCCAGACCGGCAAGTCCAAGGCGGTCTCCAAGCAGCTGGCGGCCAATCCTAAGGCGGAGATCTGCGCCTTTGATGGGAGCACCTGGCTGCGTATCGCCGGTGAGCTTATCAGCGATGACCGCATCGAGGCCAAGAAAGCCATGCTGGATGCAAACCCTGGTCTGCGCGACCGCTACAACGAGAACGATGACAATACCCAGGTGCTCTATTTTAAAAACGCCGTGGCGACCTTCAGCTCCTTCACCAGTGAGCCGGAGAGCTACAGCATCTAAGAGGGTTTATAATGAGACAAATCCCCATCGAACAACTGAATCTAAACGCTTATACCGCCATTGCAAAGGACTGGATGCTGGTCACAGCGGGCAATAAAACCCGTGGTTGGAATACGATGACGGCCTCCTGGGGCCACATCGGTTCTATCTGGGTCGGGCCCACAGCGGTGTGCTATGTCCGCCCGCAGCGCTATACAAAGCAGTTTATGGACCGGGAGACGTTCTACACCCTGAGCTTCTTTCCACAGCAGTACCACAAGGACTTAGCTTATCTGGGCTCCCATTCTGGCCGGGACGAGGATAAAGTCGCAAAGACTGCCCTGACTCCTGTCTTTGACGCGGAAACCACCTGGTTCCATGAGGCCAGTGTGGTACTGGTTTGCCGTAAACTTTACCAGGCGCCCTTGGAGGAACAGTATTTCATTGACAAGGAGGTACT
>CALWWH010000002.1 GCA_944385195.1 uncultured Oscillospiraceae bacterium
GAAAAACAATGCCGCAGACGAAAATAGCGGACACAAAAAGACGCCGCAGCCAAAGCTGCGGCGTCTTTCATCACGCGCTAGGGGAATCTTTCGTGGATTAGGCTGCGGCCTTCTTGTCCTTATGCAGGATCTGGAAGACAGCCACCAGAACGACCAAGCCCAGGCCGATCAAATCAGTGACCGTGCCGGGAATCAGCATACCCAGGCCGCCGGCAGCCACGATGATGCGCTCCAAGGGATTCATCCTCTTGACCAGATATCCCTCGATGCCGGCAGCCACACCGAACATGCCGACAAAGCTGGTAATAATGATCTGGATGACCTGGCCTGCCGTGGCATCAATAAACAGCATGGCAGGATTCAGGGCGAAAATGTAGGGGATCAGGAAGGCGGCAATGGCAAGCCGGGTCGCCTGAATAGCTGTCTTCATGGGGTTGGCCTTGGCAATGGCGGAGCCGGCGTAGGCAGCCAGCGCCACAGGAGGCGTAATATCCGCCACGATGCCGAAGTAGAATACGAACATATTGGCCGCAATCACATTCATACCCATGCCGCTGACCAGGATGGGGGCGCAGGTGGTGGCCATAATAATGTAGTTGGCCGTGGTGGGAACTCCCATGCCCAAGATGATACAGGTAACCATGGTGAAGAACAGGGCAACAATCAGCTGGCCATTGGCTATGCTGACGATCGCGCTGATGAAAATTTGTCCCAAACCGGTCATGGTGACCACGCCGGCGATAATGCCGGCCACGCCGCAGGCGATGGCAATAGACAGGCAGTTGCGGGCACCATTCTCCAACGCCTGGAGGAAGGTGAACACACTGGTATCATTCTTCTGGTGGTAAACGGCGGTGTCCACACCCTTATCCAGCAAACTGATGACCACACACAGAATGGTGGCAATAATGGCGGACCGGGCCATGGTGTAGCCGCCCATGATGATGACAACCAGCACGACCAGGGGGATCAGCAGATAGATTTTCGGCAGCAGCTTACGCCACTTGGGCAGCTCAGAGCGGGGAATTCCCTTCAGATTCAGCCGCTTGGCACGCAGGTGTACCTGCAGGAAGATGCCGGTGAAGTACAAAATTGCAGGCAGGATGGCACGTTTGATGATGTCGCTGTAAGGCACGCCCACCATGTCCGCCATCAGGAAGGCGGCGGCGCCCATGATGGGCGGCATGATCTGTCCGCCAGTAGAGGCCGACGCCTCGACAGCGCCTGCAAACTCAGGGGGATAACCCGTCTTTTTCATCATGGGGATGGTGACGGAGCCGGTGGTCACGGTGTTGCCCACAGAGGAGCCGGACACCATGCCGCACAGGGCGGAGGAGATAACGGCCACTTTGGCGGGGCCGCCAGTGGCCCAGCCGGCCACGCAGTTGGCGCAGGAGATAAAGAAGTTGGCGATGCCGGTGGCCTCCAGGAAGGCACCGAAAATGATGAACAGTGCGATGTAAGTGGAGCAGACGCCGATGGGGGTTCCGATGATGCCGTTGGTGGTGTAGAACAGGTCGTACACAATGCGCTTGAGGGAGTAGCCGTCATAGAACGCATAGATGATAAAGCAGCTGGACACCACCAGAATGGGCAGGCCCACCACGCGGCGGCAGCATTCAAACAGCACCAGGGTGCCAATGACGCCCAGCACAATTTCCAGCTGCGTGATGCGGGTGGCACGGATCATCAGGTCCTGCTCGTTAAAGAAGAAATAGAGATAGGGCGCGGCGCCCGCGATTGCCAGTATAATGTCGTACCAGGGAATCCGGTTCACCCGCTGGACCCTACCCTTGCGCATGGGAAATACGATAAAGACCAGCAAAATGACCAGGCCAAGGAACAGGGGCCGGCGCTTGGTTTCACTCCAGGTGGAAACCAAGTTCATCCACATCAAAAACAGGCTGAAGGCAATCAGCAGACCGCTTACCACATATTTGGGCACACCCTCCCAAATACGCACATTGGACTCGCGGTCATACTTTTTCATGATTTCATCGACATCGGCCTGTATGTTTGAGGTGTCTTCTGCCGGTGCGGTTCATATCGTCTTTTTATCCTGATCTTCCACAGAGATGCCTCCTTCGCTAATATTATAAGATAAAAGAAACTCTGCTTCAGGTTCGCTCTTTGGCCGCACTCGGCTGTATCTCCCCTTTCCCCCTCTGAGAGCAACCAAATGTTCAAAAGCGTAAAAGCGCGATGCTTCTTTGATCTTCCACGTCCTTATGAAAAGATACGCGAATCTTCATATTCAATATGAACCATGGTATTTCGGCCACAGAGATCCCTCAGGCTGATCTCCTCCCCGCCGATGGCAAGGGTGTGGTCCGATACTGTACCCACGATCAAGTTAAAGCCGGGCAGTTCCATATCAATCTTGGAAACCACCATAGCGCCTGTCTCCTCGTCGTAGGACAACTCCATCCTGGGGTCCAGGTCAGAGGGGACGCCGGCGCCAAAGCCGTAATAGATGGTGCTGCGCAGCACGATCATGCCAGCCTCATTGACATCATATACGTCGGTAACAGGTGTTTTGTTCACCGAGTGAACGAAGGTGATGGAAAATTCCTCCCCCTGCTCCAACGGATAGGAGAGGTAAACCTCGCCGGTATCCGCGTTGCGGATGACCAACCGCCCGCCGGCAGAGCGCAGGAAAAGCACCGCAGCCGCGATAGCCACACAGGCTATCGCGGCTGCGGCTATCAGAACTTTTTTCTTATTCACAAAGCGTTATCAGTCGCGTTTTGATAAGAACACTCAGCTCAGATAGCACCCTGCTCAGTCAGGTACTTCTCAGCGCCGGGGTGATAGGGGATGCTGACGCCGGCCACAGCGCCTTCCAGGGACAGCTCCTTGAACTTGTCGTGGGAAGCAGCCAGCTCGCTCTGATTATCAAACATGGCGGTCATCAGCTCGTAAACCACGTTCTCGGGCACATCGCTGCGGCACACCAGCATGGCGCGGATGCTGACGGTGGTCACATCACGGTCCAGACCGTCATAAGTACCGGCAGGAATCACGGTCTTGGCATAGAAGGGGTAGTCGGCCATCAGATTGTCGATGTGCTCATCTTCCAGGGTAATGACGTTCAGGGGCTTGTTGGCAGTCGCGGCCAGGTCGACCAGCGCGGTGGTGGGAGCGCCGGAGACGCAGAACGCAGCGTCAATCTTGCCGTCCTTCATGCCCTCGGCAGAGTCGCTGTAGGACTGGTAAACAGGGTTCACATCGTCGAAGGTCATGCCGAACTCGGCAAAGATCTGGCCGGCAGCGAAGTTGTCGCCGGAGCCGGAAGCGCCCACGGAAACGGTCTTGCCCTTCAGGTCGGTGAAGCTCTGGATGTCGGGGTTCAGAGTAAAGACCTGAACCACCTCGTCATACATGGCACACAGGGCGCCCCAGTCCTCGTAGGGATCCTGGCCGTCAAACAGGTCGGTGCCGGTCTGGGCATAGTAGGCCACGTCGTTCTGAATGATAGCGAAGTTTACCTCGTTATCCTGGAGCATCTGGACGTTGGCTGCGGAGGCTCCAGTAGCGGTGACGCCGATCTCGCTCAGTTCCAGCACAGGGTTGAGGACGGTCGCCATCACGTTGCCGATGGCAAAGTAGTTGGCGCTGGTAGAACCCGTTGCAATGGTGATATCCAGCTTCTCGCCGGAAGGAGCCTGAGAAGTGCTGCTGCCGCCGCTGGTGGAACTCCCGCCAGAGTTGCTACCGCCGCTGCTGCTGCTACCGTTGCCGCAGCCAGTCAGGGCCAGGCTGGCCGTCAGCGCCAGCGCCAGGAGAAGAGCAAGCTTTTTCTTCATCTTCATATTCCTCCAATTTCATTTTGGATTTACAGAGCGCCATGTCTGTGCAGTGATTATACTATAGTTCTTGCAAAAAAGCAATAGTCTTTTTCTTCCTTTCCCAATTTTTAGCAGGAAATCCTGCTTTCTCCGGTAACAACGCTTAATTTTACACCCAAAAGCTCTTTTTTTGCAGGAAATCATTCATTTTTATGGAATTATTTTGCATCTCTGCATCCATCTGATCGTTTTTCCGCATAGGGACGTGCTGGAGGGGAATAAAGTGGGGTTGGAGGTGTCAGCCCATGTTTTCGCCAGTCATCTATCTGATGCTGAACAGTCTGTTCTTTACACTACGCTTATCAGGCGGGGGCGGCTCCTTCCCCCGGCCGCTGAAACCTGCGGAAGAGCGGGAATACCTGGAGCGCTGCGCCCAGGGCGATCTGGAAGCTCGAAACATCCTGGTGGAGCACAATCTGCGGCTGGTAGCCCATATTGTAAAGAAATATTACGCCCAGACCGGAGACCAGGACGACCTGATTTCCATTGGCACCATCGGCCTGATTAAAGGGATCTCCACCTTTAAAAAAGATAAGAATGTACGCCTGGCCACCTACGCCAGCCGCT
>CALWWH010000003.1 GCA_944385195.1 uncultured Oscillospiraceae bacterium
GCATCCCTTTATCGTGAAAGCCGATGTAGTTGATCAGTGTGAACTGATAATAAGACACAGCCTGCTCAAAGGTCCAGAAAAAATGATCCGCAGAGGTCATGAGCAGCGCACAGTCCTTCGACGGATATTTCTCATAACGGCCAAGAGGCGGATTTGGGTCTGCTTCCGCAAGAGAATAGAATCGCTCGATCAAGGCTTTCAATTTTGCGGAGATCGTCCAGAAATACAGCGGCGATGCCAGCACGATACAATCTGCCCATGTGATCTTCGGAACGAGCTCGCTCCATGCATCCTTTTGAACGCAGGGCTTTCCATAGCGGCAGGCATTGCAGCCCAAGCAGCCTTTTACTTCATATTTAGCAAGAGAAATGATCTCACAGCAATGTCCCGCGTCGGAAACGCCCCTTGCAAAGCTCTCCACCAACTGAGCGGTATTCCCCTTTGGCCTTCCGCCTCCCTGTATGACCAGTATTTTCTTCATGGATCGCACCTCCATTCCGCGTTGCTCATCGAGATCCTGGTTTTACAGTATAGCGGTTTAGCCCGGACTTGTCCATAGGTATCTGCAGCTTTATAAAAATTTGAAAAATTCTCTTGACAAGCATCTGAAAATGGACTATATTCACTATGTCCATTTTTGGATAATATGGATTTTGACGTTTTCCTGTGTGAAAGGAGCTGCGAATGGAGCAGGAACTCACCGTATCATACGCAGCGTATCTGCGAGAGCAAAACCTGACGGACGATCTCTATTCCGCCTACCAAAAGCGTACTGGACTGTCTGATGCTGAGTTTTGGTGTATTTTTTCAGTTTACAACGGCTCCTGCACCTATCAGCATGAGATCAGCCGCCACATGTTTATGAACAAGCAGACGGTCAATTCCGCTCTGATGCACTTAGTCAAAAAGGGATTGATCCAAATGGAGATCCCTCCGGAAAATCAGCGGCTGCGCAGGATCGTGCTGACCAGCCAAGGCCTTGCATTTTCTCACCAATACCTGGATTTCATCGACGACGTTGGAAAACGTGCCTGGGAAAGCCTTTCGCATGAGGAGCGGCGCGCTGTATTGTCGGGCATGAGAAAAATCAACCGCGCTTTATCAGATGCCGTCAATTAAATAGTGGTCATCGGAGGACTGGTATGCCGTAGCATACGAGGCCGGCAAGGCGCCGGCCCCAGTCGAAGAAGATGTCGGGTGCGCCCGGTTATTGTGAGCAAACAATAACCGGGCTTTTTTACGTCAAAATCCAAACAAGACCAAAACAAATCGAGCATAGTGGGAGGAAAACAAATGCGAATCATTACCATCAGCCGGGAGTTCGGCAGCGGCGGCCGCGAATTGGGGATGCGCTTGGCGGAGGCCCTGGGGATTCCATGCTACGACCATGAGTTGATCGAGGAGGTTGCCAAGCAAAACAATATGGATGTAGAGCAGGTCTCCAACATTTCAGAGAGGGACATCCAACTCTACTACCCGCTCACGATGGGGCGCCGGTTTGCCTCGATGTTAAAAGTGGACACCCGTCCCGTGCAGGTCGTGGTCGCTTTACAGGAGGCGATCCGCAGGTTTGCCCATCAGGGGGACTGTGTGATCGTGGGCCGCTGCGCTGACGTGATCCTGAAGGATATGGAGCCGCTGAACATCTTTGTCTATGCTGACGCCGCCTCCAAACTTCGCCGCTGTGAGCAGCGCGCCCCAGAGGATGAAAAGCTGTCCACCCCCGCGCTGAACCGCTTGATCGCTCAAGTGGACAAAGACCGGGCCGCCTACCGCGACCTGTTCTCGGACGATCAGTGGGGGAAAAAGGAAGCATATCATTTGTGCGTCAATACATCTGGGAAACAGATCAAGCAGTTGGTCCCCGCATTGGCTGGATATGTCAACTGCTGGTTCGCATAAACACGACCGTTTCAGAATTTGGAGGAAACATGAATCGCACATCAAGAAGCAAGACCCTGTTTACTTATATGGCCCCGGCCATTCTCACCAACGCCTGCATTTTCCTGTTCACTATCGTGGACGGTATTTTCGTGGGGCAGGGCGTTGGCTCTGATGCTCTGGGCGCCGTCAATATCGCCATGCCCCTGGTCATGATCGCTACCGCCGTGAATATGCTCACCAGCATCGGCGGCGTCACCGTTGCCGCCATCCGGTTGGGCCGGGGAGAAAAGGAAGGCGCCAACCAGGCTTTTATGCACTCGCTGAGCTCCAATCTTTTCTTTGCGCTCATGATCACGCTGGCCTGTGTCTTTTTTACTACGCCTTTGGCCAGGGCACTGGGCGCCAGCGACACGTACCTGTCTATGGCAAAAGACTATATCTTTTGGTGGGGGCTGTTTGCGATCCCCAGCGCTCTGTCGCTGAATTTCCAAAGCTTCTGCCGCAACGACGGTTCTCCCGGCCTGGTGGGTATATCCACTGTTACCGGAACCGTGCTGAACATCTTCCTGGATTGGCTGTTTGTGTTCCCCTTGAAGATGGGCGTCATGGGCGCCGCTGTTGCCACCGGCCTTTCCCAAACTGTTACGATGCTTATCGTCCTGGGTCACTTCATTGCCAGAAAGGGAGAACTGAGGATACGTCCTTTCAAGGTGGAGGGCAAGCTCTACCGCAAGGTGCTGTTCCGGGGTTTGCCGGAGATGATCGCCCAGTTTGCCACTCCCGTCACTACGATCTGCATGAACCATGTTCTGGTGCAGAATATCGGCGACGTAGGGATCAACGCCTATTCCATCATCTCCTATGTGTCTTCGCTGGCGATGTCTGTTTTGGCCGGCGCGTCTGAGGGACTGCAGCCCCTTTTCGGGCAATCCTATGGCGCAAAGCACGAAAAGGATCTGAAGTATTACTTCCGGGCCGGAATGCTGATCTGCCTGTTCGGCAGCGCGGCCATCATCGCCTTGTCCATCCTGTTTGACCATCAGATCTGCGCCCTGTTCGGTGCGGACAGCACGACCTATGCCTATACCATCAGACATCTTCCCCAGTATGCCTGGGCGTTCATCGTGGCCGGACTGAACACCATGATCTCCGCCTATCTATACTCCACCAAGCGCTCGACTCACGCCATCGTGCTGAACACGGCCCGGAGCCTGGTGCTGAACACGCTGATCATCACCGGCCTGCCCGCCGTTCTGGGCGTTCTGGGCGGAGCGATCGTCTGGTTCACCTTCGGCATTTCGGAGTGTCTGGTGCTGGTGCTGGCCGCCATCCTGCTGAAGCAGTCTGAGCGGCATGGGATCTTGTATCGGTAGTTGGAGCTGGATAAGGAGTTGCGGAATGTCATTTCTGAAAAAGCTGCTGCTTGGATTTCTCGTCCTCTTACTGCTTGCCGCCTCCTATTTCTCCGTTGTGCTGCGCTATGGAGGTTGATCCGAATGGAAAATGGTGCGTCTCTATGGGACTTCTTTGGGAGATATGGCGTTATACGCGCAGAGGACTGCTTGGAGGAAACGACTTGGAACATTTGATCATCACCATCAGCCGTCAATATGGGAGCGGCGGATCAAAAATTGGAAAAGCGATCGGGGAACGGCTTGCGATCCCCTGCTATGAACGGTCTGACCTGGATAGGATCGCCCATGAACGGGGGGAGGATAAGAGCTACATCCCCGAGTGGCGGGAACATACCTCCAGTGTTGAGATATGGGGGGCAAATGACGCATCCCTATGGGGATTTCGCCTTTCACAAGCGGGATCGCGGAGATCGTACTATTCCAATGAACGGGAGATGTTTGCGATCCAGAGCAAGATCATCCGCGAGCTGGCGGAAAAGCGATCCTGTGTGTTTGTGGGGCGCTGTGCCGACTTCATTTTGAAAGACCGCCCCCGTTGCCTGCGGGTCATGATCCACGGCTCAGAGGACAGTCGGGCTCTTCGGGCCTATGACGAATATTATGAGCGTTCCGGCAGCCTGGCAAGCAAGATCGCGTGTGTTGACCGCGGCAGGGCAGGCTATTACAAGCGGAATACGGGACAGGTATGGGGAGAGCGGCAAAACTATCAAATTTGTCTTGATAGTGGCGCGTTGGGAACGGATGGGTGTGTCGCGGCTATTATGGCTGCGGCGGAAAAATTGTGACGCGGTATCCATATGCAGGAGCCGCTCACAGAAACTGCAGGGAGGCCGTGTGGATCATATTCAGTTTACGCTTCGCTTACTGGCCGCGACAGGACTTGGCGGCTTGATCGGACTGGAGCGGCAGCTCACCGGGCACGCTTCCGGAATGCGCACCTGTGCTCTGGTTTGCGTAGGGTCCAGTTTGGTCACCGCCTTTTCTTTCTGCCTGCCGCTCGAAGCATCACGCATGGACGCGAGCCGTGTTGCTGCCCAGATCGTTTCCGGAGTGGGATTTCTGGGCAGCGGCATCATCTTTAAGGATGGCTCCAATGTCAGGGGCATCAACACAGCCGCAACGATTTGGTGTACGGCGGCCGTAGGCATTTTTACCGGGGCAGGGCTTTACATTCCTGCCAGTATCGCCGCTGCCGGCATCTTTCTTGGAAATGTATTGTTTCGGACATTGAACAGAGCAAAATTGTGGGGACGGTTTGATGACAGCGGCCGCCTGTTCAAGCTGACCCTGTTCTGTGATATGAGACAGTCTGCCGCGGTCAAGGAGACCCTGCACAAATCGTTGTCCGGAAACAACTTCTACATGCTCCAAATCAAAACACAGAAAATGGAACCGGATGGGATTCAAATAGAGGTTAAATATGTCTATGATGGGAAAAATTTTGCCCTGTACAATGAAATGCTCACGGAAACTGTTCTCAAAATGCAGGGTGTACGATCTGCTGGTTGGGCCTATGTAGACTCGTGAGCGGTATAAAAGCGCGTATGAAACACCCAATTTTAACCAGAAAACATATATCGAACATCTTATGGATCGGCGGTCATGTCTCTTTGATGGAGCAGTGCGGTCAGTGTATGCGGCGGAGCGTCTTTCATCGCATCGAGAGCGTTCAGTCCTTTTTGCCGCGAGATGCCACGACGGCCCACCTGGTGGTGATCCATGCAAAAGGCATATCGGAGGACTATGCCCCAACTGTCTCCAGAATACGGGAGATCGGACATATACCGATCCTCGTTCTTGGCGCGCAAGAACATGATTGCGGCGCTGACCTGCTGCTCCGCGCCGATCTCTCCGCACCACAGATCGCCGCCTATGCGACATCTTTGCTCTGCCAATATGCGGATGTGGCGGACTGGTGGGAGATCGATGGCAAATTCCCGATCGTCTCGGGGGATTTCTTTGTGGACCAATGGAACAGTTGGGCATGTGTGTGCGGTGTGACAGTCCGGCTGCCGGAGGAACTGTGCCGGCTTTTGGCATTTTTCTTGAAAAATCCTCAAAGGCTGATCCCGTATCAAGAAATAGAGCGTGTATTGTGGTCTTACAGCGGGGCCTATGGTCGGGACGGACGGGATTTTGTGGATGATCTGCGTTCAAAAATCGAACCAGACCCGCTGCATCCGGTTTACCTCCGGGATATACCTGACGCAGGGTATCGCTTCAGAGAGAAAAAACAGAGTTAAGAGGTGTGTGCGAGTGATCTCTGTTCTGAAAGGGATTCTGGCTGAAAAATGGACGGATGCAGTCGTGGTCGAATGCGGAGGGGTCGGATACTATGTCCGAACACCATACAATGTCAGTGCGGCATTGCCAGAGATCGGGCAAGAGGTTCGCCTGAAAACGGCTATGATTTGTTCAAAAAATGATATTGCTATGGTTGGGTTTCTTGATGAGCAACAGCGCACCTGTTTCCAGCATCTGACCAGTGTCTCTGGCTGCGGAGTGAAGATCGGCCTTGCCATTCTGGGCTCATTTTCGCCAGGTCAGCTGTACCGTGCCATAGCAGAAAACAACGACACCGCCATTGCGAAGGTGAAAGGGGTCGGTAAGAAAACGGCGCAGCGCATCGTTCTGGAGCTGAAAGAAAAAATCAAGACTCTGGCGTAAGAGGAACTTCCTGAATCTTTCAAAGACAGTCGAGCTTCCGCAGCGGTGAATCACTCCACCCAGATGGCCATTGCCGCCTTGGTGAGCCTGGGCTTTAAGCGTAAGGATGCGGAAAATGCCGTTAACCAAGTCGATCCGGCCCAGACTGTGGAACAAATCATTTCTGTCGCGCTACGAAAGCATTTGTCGTAGGGCACCTGCGGGTACATTCCGGTCCTCCACCGTCGTTCAGTTTGCCTGGACGAGTTAACCGCATAGTCATAACTAACGGCCGAGCCGTGTTCTGGGTAGGTTCTTAATAGGGCCTACTACCGTCATGGCCTCAAGACACATATAAATCTATTCTATCTACATCACTCACCCCTCAGCTTGTAAACGGGCAACTACCGTTCTAACGAAAGTTTTTCAATGCTTGAAATCAAAACTTCTTTATGGGGCATCTCCAC
>CALWWH010000004.1 GCA_944385195.1 uncultured Oscillospiraceae bacterium
CCTCAATCTGCTTGGCACAGCTTCTGGGGTCGATCATGTGGATATAGTCGGCCCGGGAGCCGAGATTGTGGGAGGTGTAGACCACCCAGAGCTTCCAGAGGTTGCCGGGCACATCCCAGTGCAGGACGCCGTTTTCATCGACCTGGCCAGTCAGGTTTACAAGCTCTCCGCAGACGCTGCCGTCCGCGATGGGGGCCGCTGCCACGGCCACCAGGGTATCGTCCTCGAACACCCGGCGCTCTGCGCCCAGGCCGAAGCCTGCGATGCCTCCTGCCAGGGATTGCAGCGGGTCGGGCTGCTTTCCGGCGTAGGGCTTTATGTCCAGGCTCATGCCGGCCATCGGGCCGCAGACCTCCATGGCGGTGAAGTAGAGGTGTTTGCGCTGCAGGGCCGGGCCCTCCTGCTGAGATAAGATGCCGTTGGCATAGCCCGTGGGAAAGTGCTTGTCGTCGAGAATCCAGACCTCCATGCCGTACTTTTTGCACTCGTCGATGATGGCGTCCAGGTCGGCCCACCACTTGTCCTGGCAAAACTGTGCGTGCGGGCGGCTCTCGATGCAGACCGCGCCGATGTTGCAGGCGTGGATCGCCCGGACGTACTGGCGCAAAACCGCCTCGTCCTCTCCATGCTGCCAGAAGAAGGGCAGAATGTAGTTCTCGCCCCGGCCTTGCAGAAGCTCCTGTATGCGCTGATTCATATGACCGACTCCTTTTCATTTCGTTTGTACAAAAAGGTTCTTAATCTCTCCTTCTGAGGATAGCATATCATATTGTCTTGCGCCTGTCTAGGCCCGTTTGTGCGCGTTTTTTCATTGCGCGGCCCGGGCCAGTGTGGTAAAATGGGGCCAGAGGCCGCTTTGCGGCCAGTTTCCCCACAAAAGGAGGCGCCCGAGCCATGCCATCCATCCATGACGAGATCCGCTTTATGAAAGGCGTCGGCCAGGCGCGGGCCAAGAAGCGCGCCGCCCTGGGCATCCACAGCATTTTTGACCTGCTCCGCCACTTCCCGCGCCAGTACGAAGACCGTACCCGGCTGGTGCCCATCGCCCAGCTGCCGGAGAAGACGCCGGTCTGCTTTCGGGCCATGGTCACAGCGGTGCCCCGGGCATCCTACGGCAAGGGCTACCAGAGCATCACCCGCGTCCAGGTCTCTGACAGCCACGACCGCATCAGCCTGACCTTTTTCCACCGCAAAAATGTCGCCGAGGAGCTCAAACCCGGCCGCGTGTATATCTTCTATGGCGCCCTGAGCGAGAATGACGGCTTTCGCTCCGTGGTCAACCCCCTCTTTGAGCCGGAGGATGGCCCGCAGCAGGTGACCCGCCGCATTGTCCCGGTCTACCCCCTGACTGCCGGCATCTCCAACGCCATGCTCAGCCGCCTGATCGGGCAGGCCCTGGAGCTTTACGCCCCGCAGCTGGAGGAGACCATCCCCGATGCCATTCGGGAGAAATACGGCCTCTGCGGCGTCCGCGAGGCCTATCTTGCCGTGCACCAGCCACCGGATTTCGAGGCCCTGGAGCGGGCCAGGCGGCGGCTGTGCTTTGAGGAGTTCTTTGTCTTCTCCGTGGGCCTGTCTCTGCTCAAGTCGCGCCGCCGGGAGCAGACGGCGCCGGCCTTCTCAGATCAGGATTTGGGGGACTTCTTCCGCGCCCTCCCCTTTGCGCTCACCGGCGCCCAGCAGCGGGCCGTGGACGATGTTTTGCAGGACCTGGGCAGGACCGAGCCCATGAACCGCCTGGTACAAGGTGACGTGGGCAGCGGCAAGACCATGGTCGCCGCCGCCGCGGCCTATTGCGCCGCCAAAAACGGCTGGCAGACTGCCTTTATGGTCCCCACGGAAATTCTGGCCGAGCAGCACGCCCAGTCCCTGACGAAGCTGCTCGAGCCTCTGGGCGTCCGCATCGCCCTGCTCACCGGCGGTATGAAGGCTGCCGAGGCCCGCCAGGTCCGCGAGCTGATTGCCCAGGGCATGGCGGATCTGGTCATCGGCACCCACGCCCTTTTTTCCGCCGGGACGGCGTTTGCCCGCCTGGGCCTGGTCATCGCGGACGAGCAGCACCGCTTCGGCCTCGGACAGCGGGCCGCCCTGGCCGAAAAAGGCCAGACCCCCCCCGTTCTGGTCATGTCCGCCACGCCCATCCCCCGCACCCTGGCCCTCATTATATATGGAGATCTGGACGTGTCGGTCATCGACGAGCTCCCCCCCGGCCGCCAGAAGGTGGATACCTTTCTGGTCTCGGAGCGTCTGCGCCAGCGGGTCAATGGCTTCATCCGCCAGCAGGTCCGCGAAGGGCACCAGGTCTATATCGTCTGCCCCGCCGTGGAGCAGAGCCAAACCGAGGACCTCAAGGCCGCCGAGGTCTGGGCGCAGACGCTCCAAAAGGCGGTCTTCCCTGACCTGCGAGTGGCTCTGCTCCACGGGAAGATGAAGCCCGCGGACAAGGACGCGGTCATGCGCAGCTTTGCCGCCCATGAGGTGGATATTCTGGTAGCGACCACGGTCATTGAGGTCGGCGTAGACGTTCCCAACGCCACCTTGATGGTCATCGAAAACGCCGAACGCTTCGGCCTGTCCCAGCTGCACCAGCTGCGGGGCCGTGTGGGCCGCGGTGAGGCCAAGAGCCACTGTGTGCTCTTTGCCGGGGGCGGCAACGCCCAGACCATCGCCCGGCTCAAAGCTTTTTGCAGCACCAATGACGGCTTCCGCATCGCCGAGGAGGATCTGCGCCTGCGAGGCCCCGGCGATTTCTTCGGCTCGCGGCAGTCGGGCCTGCCCCTGTTCCGCGCGGCCAAGCCCGAGGGCAGCCTGGAGATCATGGAGCTGGCCCGCCAGGCGGCGGATGGCTACGTCTCAGACCCCGCCGGGCCGGAGATGGAGCCCCTCCACGCCCGCGTGCGCGCCCTCTTTGAGACCGGCGGCGCGACGATGAATTGAGGCTGCGGTCCTTCTGCAAGCTTCTCCCAGGGCTTGGGTTCGGTTTTTGCAGCAATGCCGGACTGCTGGGCAAAGCGTTTTCGTTTCCGGAGATCAAAAAAGGAAGGAGCCACCACCATGTATGATTTTTTACCCTATGAAGCCTTGACAGAGCAGCAAACGCTGCCCGACCCCTTTCTAAAGCCCGACGGCAGCCGCATCTGTGACCGTGCACAGTGGCCGGCGCAGCGCGAGTATCTCAAGGCCATGTTGGCCCACTACCTCTACGGCGCTATGCCGCCCGACCCCGGCAATGTCACCGGCGAGGTACTGTCCTCCCAAACCGATGGCAAGACGATCCGGGAGCAGGTCCGCCTGACCTTCGGTCCGGAGCGCTGCCTCGGCATGGACATCGACATCCACCGCCCTGTGAGCGACAACCGCGTGCCCATGATGATCCTCAATACCTTCGGAGGCAACGACTGTCCGGTGGAGGAGGAGCTCATGGAACGGGGAATCGGCCTGGTTCGCTTCGATAAGGAGCAGCTTGGCCCGGACTGGTTCAATTTCCGCCAGCAAAGCCCGGTCATCGCCGCCTACCCTGAGTGCAGCGCAGGGGCCATTGCGGTCTGGGCTTGGGGCTACAGCCGCATCATTGACTGGCTTTTGACCACCGACTTCTGCTGCCCTGCCCGCATCGGCGCCACTGGCTACAGCCGTAACGGCAAAGTCGCCCTCTGCGCAGGGATTTATGACGAACGCATCACCCTGGTGGCTCCCGGTGGCTCCGGCGCAGGCGGCTCCGGACTGTTCCGCATCATGGGCAATCGCTATGGGCAGGGCTACGGCACGCAGGAGACCATCGGCAGCATGAGCCAAATGTTCTACTTCTGGTGGAGTCCGCAGATCCGCAATTTCGGCATCGAGCGCGACAGACCTGCCCCTGACTTCAGCCGCTTTGCC
>CALWWH010000005.1 GCA_944385195.1 uncultured Oscillospiraceae bacterium
AAGAGAAATTTTGTGAAATTTGCTGGTGCACCTGATCCGCCATACGCTGGACCGCGGCAAGTCGGCACTGCTGCTGGTGCCGGAGATTGCCCTGACGCCCCAGATGCTCAGCCTGTTCACAGCGCACTTTGGCCTGGACGTGGCGGTGCTCCACAGCTCTCTCAAGGTTGGCGAGCGCTATGACGAATACCGCCGCATCCGCGAGGGCAAGGCGAAACTGGTCATCGGTACCCGCTCGGCAATTTTCGCGCCGCTGCAGGATCTGGGCCTGCTCATTATCGACGAGGAGCAGGAGCACACCTACAAATCTGAGAATCCGCCCCGCTACTCTGCACGGGAAGTTGCCATCTACCGAGGCCACCAGGCCCAAGCGTTGGTGGTGCTGGGCAGTGCGACGCCGTCTGTCGAGACGATGTATCACGCCCGAAAGGGCGACTACGCTCTCTACACCCTCCGGGGCCGCTACAATCGCCAAATGCTGCCCAAGGTTGCCATTGCCGACAGCAAATTGGACCTGCGAGAGGGGAACAACACCTCCATCGGCGCCATTTTGCAGCAGGAGCTGGAAGAAAATCTGGCCAACGGCCAGCAAAGCATTCTCTTTATTAACCGGCGCGGCAGTGCCAGGCTACTACAGTGTATGGATTGCGGCCGGGCGCCGCAATGTCCCCGCTGCAGCGTGAGTTTAACCTATCACAGTGCCAATGGGCGCGTGATGTGCCACTACTGTGGTTACAGCGAACGCGCCCCGGAGCGATGCCAGTGCGGCGGGACCTTGCGTCCGGTGGGCGCTGGCACACAAAAGGTCGAGCAGGAGCTGCGAATGCTCTATCCCGGCGTGGAGGTTCTCCGAATGGATGCGGATACCGTCTCAGCAACGAACACCCACGAAAAGTTATTTCAGCGCTTCGAGTCAGAGCAGATCCCTATTCTTCTGGGCACACAGATGGTCACAAAAGGGCTCAACTTTGAAAACGTGACGCTTGTGGGCGTTTTGGACGCGGATCTGTCTCTCTATGCGGAGAATTTCCGGGCGGCAGAGACGACCTTTTCCCTGCTGGCCCAGGTCATCGGCCGCGCGGGCCGCGGTAAACTGGGAGGCCGGGCGGTGATCCAGACCATGACACCGGAGCACGAGGTGCTGAAACTTGCGGCGCAGCAAGACTACGACGCCTTTTACGCTCTGGAGATCCCACAGCGAGAGCTGCGCATGGTGCCGCCTTTCCTGGATGCGGTGACCATTCAGTTTTCTGGCCTGGAGGAGTCTCAGGTCCGCGAGAGCGCTCTGCGATTTCGTACCGCGCTGGAGGGGCAGCTGATGCAGCTGCCCCAGGAGCCGACACAGGTGTTGGGGCCTGCTCCTGCTCCTGTTATGCGGGTCAACCTGCGTTTTCGCTACCGTCTGACGCTTTTGCGACACAACAGCCGCCAGCTGCGGGCACTGCTGCACCACCTGCTGATTGCCTTTACAGGCGACCGTGCAAATCGCGGCGTGTCTGTTTTCATCGATGTCAATGCATACGATTAAGGAGGAATTCACAATGGCACTGCGAACGATTGTTACGGTGGGAGACCCTGTCCTGAGTAAGGTCTGCCGCCCTGTGACCGATTTCAATGACCGGCTGCACGAGCTGCTGGATGATATGACCGACACTCTGCTGGAATCCGGCGGCGTGGGCCTGGCAGCGCCGCAGGTGGGGGTGCTGCGCCGCGTGGTCGTCATCGACCTGGACGAGGATGGTATCCTCGAACTCGTCAACCCGACCATCATCCACACCGAAGGCGAGCAGGACGGCGTAGAGGGCTGCCTCAGTGTCCCAGGCAAGTGGGGCATGGTCAAGCGCCCTGAGAGCGTCACCGTAGAGGCCCAAGATCGCGATGGCCAGCGGTTCCAGATCACCGGTACGGAGCTGATCGCCCGTTGCTTTTGCCATGAGTTGGATCATCTGGACGGTCATCTCTACACTGAGAAGGTCTATCGCTTCCTGACTGAGGAAGAGATCGCTGAAATGAATCGTGAGGATAATGGGGAGGACAAGTCTTGAGAATTGTATTTATGGGTACACCAGATATTGCTCGGAAAAGCTTGCAGAGACTGTATGAGGACGGCCACGAGATTGTCGGAGTCTATACCAAGCAGGACACAGCAAAAAATCGCGGTATGAAGATGGTCTGGTCCGAGGTTAAGGAGTACGCTATGAAAGTTGGCCTGCCGGTCTACCAGCCCACCCGCTGGAAGGCGGACAGCACCTATGAGGAGCTGAAAGCGCTCAAGCCGGAGCTGATCGTGGTGGTTGCCTACGGACGTATCCTGCCCCAGCGCGTACTGGACATTGCCCCCAAGGGCGCGATTAACCTCCATGCCAGCCTGCTGCCGCAGCTGCGCGGCTCTGCGCCGGTGCAGTGGTCGGTGCTGCGCGGCTTCAAGACCACCGGTGTGACGGTGATGTACCTGGATGCGGAGATGGACACCGGCGATATGATCTCGCGGGTGGAGACACCTATCGGCCCTGACGAGACCTCCGGCGAGCTGATGGAGCGCATAGGGGACTTGGGCGCGGAGCTGCTCAGCCAGACTGTCAAGCAGATGGAGGCCGGCCCTGTGACGGCAACGCCCCAGGATCATAGCCAGGCCAGCTATGCGCCAATGCTGACCAAGGAAATGGCTCCCATCGATTGGAGCCTGAGCCCTGCCGAGATCCACAACCACATTCGCGGTATGATCCCATGGCCCGTTGCCACCACGGAGTTGGACGGAAAGCGCTTTAAAATCTACAAAATCGCCCCTGTTGAGGGAGCGGTGACAGATCGTGCGCCGGGTACCCCGGTGGCGATAACCAAGCAGGGCTTGCAGGTTGCCTGCGGCAAGGGCCAGGTCGTGACCATCCTGGAACTGCAAGCAGAGGGCGGTAAACGTATGCGCGCTGCCGACTACCTGCGCGGCCATCCAATGAAGATCGAATAAAGCCCACGAAGGAGAACGCTATGTCTGCCAGAACGACAGCGCTGGCGGTCCTGATTGCCTGCCGCAGGGCGGGAGCATGGTCCGACGGCATTCTAAAAGAATATCTGCGCAGGGACGGGCTTGACCGTCGGGACGCGGCGCTGGCGACACAGCTCAGCTGCGGCGTGCTGCAGAACCGGCTGCTGCTGGATTGGCAGCTGGCGCAGCTTTCCTCTCAACCTTTGGAGAAGTTGCAGCCGGTGATTCTGGACATTCTGCGTCTGGGCGCGTACCAGATAGGTTTTTTAGATCGTGTGCCAGACTCGGCAGCGGTCAATGAAGCCGTAGAGCAGGCGAAGAAGTCATCTAACGTCCGGGCTGGCGGCTACGTCAACGGCGTTTTACGGGCCTATATCCGCAAAAAGGAGACCCTACGGCCCCCGGCAGGGCAGGATCTGAACGCCTTGAGCATTCGATACAGCCATCCCCTGGAGTTGGTAAAGCTGCTAGACGATCAGCTGCCCAAAGGAACGCTGGAAGCCGTCCTCAAAGCAGACCAGCACATTCCGCCCACGGTCCTGCGACAGAATTCCCTGCGCCCTGGCGCTATGCCCGAAGGCGCGGTAGCGCACTCTTGGCTGGTGGGCTGCTGGACACTGCAGGGCAGCGGCAGCGTGGAGCAGATGGACGGCTTTCAAAGGGGCGTCTTTACCGTGCAGGACGCGGCTTCGCAGCTGGCAGTTCTGGCGGCGGAGATTGAGCCGGGGATGCGGGTGCTGGACGCCTGCGCAGCCCCGGGTGGCAAGAGCTTTGCCGCAGCTGCGAAGATGGAAAACCGCGGCGAGCTGATCTCCTGCGATATCCATGCCCACAAGCTCAAGCTGATCGAAGCTGGTGCGGCCCGACTGGGCGTCACCTGCCTGAGTACGCGGCAGCAAGACGGCACCGTTTTCGTCCCCGAGTGGTCGCAGCATTTTGACCGGGTGCTGGCCGACGTGCCCTGTTCTGGGCTGGGAATCATCCGCAAGAAACCAGACATCCGCTATAAGGACCTGAGTCCCTTGGGAGAGCTTCCGAAGGTGCAACTGCGCCTGATGGAAACCCTTTGCAGCTATGTCAAACCCGGCGGTGTGTTGCTTTACAGTACCTGTACCATTCTGCGCCGTGAGAACGAGGACGTTGTGCGCGCGTTCCTGGCAGGGCACAGTGATTTTTACCTCGAGCCCATGGCGCTGCCTGCGCCGCTGAAGCAGAACAACGGGATGCAGCTGCTGCTGCCGGAGCAGTACGACACCGATGGATTTTTCATCGCCAAACTGAGGAGAGCGCCATGAAACAGGATATCAAATCCCTCCTGCCGGAGGAGCTCAAGCGCCAGCTGACCGAGATGGGGGAGAAGCCCTTCCGGGCTAGGCAGATCTTCACCTGGCTGCACCGGGGGGTCACCTCCTTTGAGGAGATGACCGACTTGCCCAAGACCCTGCGGGAGAGGCTGGAGGAGAGATATACCATCACCGTCCCCATTGTAGAGCGCAAGCAGCAGTCTGCTGAGGATGGGACGATCAAATACCTTTGGCGTCTGGGGGATGGCAACTGCGTGGAGACGGTGCTCATGCGCTATCACCATGGCAATACGGTCTGCATCTCCTCCCAGGTGGGCTGCCGAATGGGCTGCGCCTTCTGCGCCTCGACCCTGGGCGGTCTTGTACGC
>CALWWH010000006.1 GCA_944385195.1 uncultured Oscillospiraceae bacterium
ATGATGAAGTAACACCCACCCGCCGCAGGCCCTGCCTGCGGCGGGTGTGTGTTATCGGTCTCTGAGGGCTTCCAGGCCGGCCAGGTCGACCAGCTCCACGCTGCCGCGGGAGAGCTTGATCAAGCCCTCAGACTGAAAATAGCGCAGCATCCGCGTGACGACCTCCCGGGGATTGCCCATGTGGCGCCCGATGGCCTCATGGGTCAGCCGCAGTGTGCTGCTTCCCTCAATGGCGGACTCCTCCAGCAAAAATTCTGCCAGACGCTGGTCGAAGCTCTTCCACAAGATCTGCTCAATGAGCCACATGACCTCGGAAAAGCGGCTGGCCATGATCTCATTGGTGAAGTTCGCCAGGGGCGCGGACTGCTCCATCACGCTGCCGTAACTCTCAGCGGGGATGACCAGCAGCTGGGTGTCCTTTTGGGCCTCGATGGTGATCTCAAACTGAATCGAATTCATCATGCATGAGGCAGAGAACAGGCAGATGTCGCGCTCAAAGAGGCGGTAGATCGTGATCTCTCTGCCCTCAGGGGAGAGAATATAAGCCCGCAGCTGCCCGGACTGCACCAGCAGCAGACCTGTGCACTGCATGCTGCCGTTGTGGATGACGGTGCCCTTTTTCACGCTGCGAGAGCTGGTATTCGCCAGCAGTTGTGCCTGCTGTGCCGGGCTGAGTTTGTCCCATACGGGAATGTAGTCTGATAGCGTCATGGCTTTGCCTCCTGTCACAGAGAAGTATAGCACCCTTTTTGCAGGCTGTCAATTTTCATCGCCGCTTGCATTTTGTAAAGTTCTGTGCTATACTGTGATAAATTAAGAAAATACCAAGGAGGATGAAGCCATGCTTCTCATCAAAAATGGACATATCAAACCCATTGTTGGGGCTGAGCTCGCTAATGGCTGCGTACTGATCGACGACAACGGCAAGATCGCCGCTGTGGCCGAGACCATCGAGGCCCCCGCAGGCGCCACGGTCATCGATGCCGGCGGCCGGTTGGTTACCCCCGGCTGTGTTGAGGCCCACTGCCACATCGGCCTGGACAATGAGGCCGTGGGCTGGGAAGGCCACGATTATAACGAGGCAGTCGACCCCATCACCCCGCAGCTGCGGGCCATTGACTCTATCTATCCCCAGGATGAGGCCCTGGCCAACGCCCTGCAGGGCGGCGTCACCACCGCCTGCACCGGTCCGGGCAGCGCCAACGTCATCGGCGGCACCTTCGTGGCCATCAAGCTGGCCGGCGTCCGCGTCGACGACATGATCGTCAAAGACCCCATCGCCATGAAGTGCGCCTTCGGCGAGAACCCCAAGCGCGTCTACGGCCAGGGCGGCAAGAAGTCCCCCTCCACCCGTATGGCGACCGCTTGGCTGCTCCGTGAGACCCTGCAAAAGGCCAAGAACTACTACGAGGCCAAGAAGGCCGGTAAGGAGCCTACTTACGACATGAAGATGGAGGCCATGATCCCCGTCATCGAGGGCAAGATCCCCCTCAAGGCCCATGCCCACCGGGCGGACGACATCCTGACCTCGATCCGCATCGCCAAGGAGTTTGGCGTCGGCATCACCCTGGATCACTGCACCGATGGCGCGACCATCGTCGACGAGCTGGCCAAGGAAAACCTCCCAGCCTTCGTCGGCCCGAGCCTGGGCGGCAAGACCAAGGTCGAGCTGAGCAACAAGTCCTTCAAGACGGCGGGTATCCTCTCTAAGGCCGGCATCAAGGTCAGCATCATCACCGATGCCCCCGTGATCCCGCTGCAGCATCTGCCCCTGGCCGCCGGCCTGGCTGCTGCCAACGGCATGGATATGGAGGAGGCCTGGAAGGCCATCACCATCAACCCCGCTGAGTCTACCGGCATTGGCGACCGCGTTGGCAGCCTGGAGGTGGGCAAGGATGGCGACGTCGTTATCTGGACCGCTGATCCCCTGACTACCATCGGCGGCCACGCCTATGTCACTGTCGTGGACGGCAAGGTTGTGTACTCCGAGCAGTAATGACAGATACAGCCCCGCAGACCATCTGTCTGCGGGGCTGTTTTTGCCTGCGAGGACCTTGATTGTCGGAAATAGGGTTCAAAAAGATCGAATTTCCTCCCAAAGTTCGGCATAGTGTCTCTGCCCCCAATGACAGCTTCCAAGCCGACCGCGTGCAAGGTTCACCATTACCTCCCAGCGCTTCTTGCCGGCAAGGAGCCGGTGCGGCGAAGTCGAAATCAGCGCTGGGGAGGCAAGAGCTCGATTTTATGTATTGTATTCGGCCGTCACATATGTTATGATCAGCATAAGATCAAATCTATGAAGGAGGCTGCTTATATGTCCCATATCCCCTATATCGAAGGCACCAGCAAGCTGACCACGCTGTATGTGGACGGCAAGCCCTTCCACGCCCGCGCCGGCGAGATCCACAACTCCAGCGCTTCCAGCCTGGAGTATATGGAGCAGAAGGTCTGGCCAGCGCTGAGGGCCATGCATCTGAACTGCGTTGTCGCGCCCATTTACTGGGAATGCGTCGAGCCAGAGGAAGGCGTCTATGACTTTACCCTTGTCGATGGCCTGATTGCCCAGGCCCGCCGGGAGGGCGTCAAACTGGTTTTTTTGTGGTTCGGCCTATGGAAAAACGCTGCCTCTACCTATGTTCCCGGCTGGGTGAAAGCGGATCAGGAACGTTTCTGGCTGGTTCAGGGCCCCGGAAACCGACCGCTGATGTACATGGGTGCCATGCGCAACCTGATCATCTCTCCGCTGTGCCAGGCTGCGGTGAAGGCTGACGCGAAAGCATTCACCGCCGTCATGGACCATCTGAAGCAGGTCGATGCGGAGCGCACCGTCATCACCATCCAGGTCGAGAACGAAATCGGCGTCCTGGGCGCTGACCGGGACTACGGACCCGCGGCCGAGGCGGCCTTTGCAGGGCCCATCCCTGCCGCCATGGCCCAGGCCCTTGGCCTCAGCGGAACTTGGACGGAGGCTTTTGGCTCCGACGCGGCGGAGTCCTTCATGGCCTGGCACTATGGCCGCGCCGTTGAGACCATCGTCCAGGCGGGCAAGGCCGTGTATCCGCTGCCCATGTACGTCAACGCCTGGCTGGAGCAGGCGCCGTGGACCCCCGGCAGCTACCCCTCCGGCGGCCCGCAGTTTAAAATGTACAAGATATGGAGGACTGCCGCACCCAGCGTCGATTTCTATGCCCCCGATATCTATGTGGAGTACTATAAGAAGGTTTGTGACGAGTACGCCTCCCAGGGTAACCCGCTCTTCATCCCCGAGGTCCGCCAGACTGCGGACACCGTCGCCTTTTACCTCTACGCGGTCGGTCAGCACAATGCGATGTGCTTCGCTCCCTTTGGCGTGGAGGATATGATGGCTGGCGGCCCTGGGATGGATGCCGACACCCTAGCTCTGCTGAACATC
>CALWWH010000007.1 GCA_944385195.1 uncultured Oscillospiraceae bacterium
AAGGAAAGCAGTTGGTGTTGATTGCGATGAGGGTCCACCCGTTCCCATTCCGAACACGGTAGTTAAGCTCATCTGCGCCGACAATACTTTGCGGGCGACTGCACGGGAAGATAGGTAATGCCAACACAAACCGGTACATGGTTTCATGTACCGGTTTTCTTTTGCTGTGGCGAAAACCACTGCGGCATGGGCGGCAAGCCCCTGCTGGGAAGGACAACGCAGGCGCTGGAATCCAATTCAGCGCCTGCGTTTTGCGTATTTTGCAAACTTAATCCGATAATATATCTGCACCAGGGTTGCTGCGACGATGATCCCTCCGGCGATGGCGCCGGCTTCTTTAAGCACCAGGGCCGCTGCCTTGGAGAAACTGCCGTCATCCCGAACCAGACTGGCGGCGGCGTAGTAGAGATCGCCGCCTGGGAAAATGGGGATCAGCATCGGTACGAGAAAGACGGTCACTGGGGCGCGCAGCTTGCGGGCCAGCAGCTCTGAGAGCAGAGAAGACAACAAAGCTGTGGTGAAAATGCTCAAAAACATGCTCCCTGCCAGGGCATAGAGGGCAAGATAAGCGGCCCATGCAAAGCCGCCGCCCAGGGCGGAGACGATGAGCTTTTTGCCGCGGACATTGAAGACCACGGCAAAGCAGAGGGCGATGACCGAGGCAAAAAGGACTTGATAGATCGCAAGTTTCACGGCAAGTACCCTCCCAACAGCATGGGAACCAGCGCCACGCCAATGGCGATGAGCAGTGCCCGGAGGGTGGCATCAGCAAATCCCAGCAGCCCGGTGATGGTATCGCCGTTGATCATGTCCCGCAAGGCGACGGTGAGCGCCATGCCAGAGACCAGGAGCATGATGTTGCCAATGATGACCTTGCCGATGGCAAGGTGAGGAAAAAAGGCGACTAAAATCGTTGCGCACAGACCCACCGTAAGTGCGCAGAGAAAACAGTGCACCAGGGGCTTCAATTGCAGCCGCATGCCCAGGCGATTCATGTTCCAGAGCACAACGCCGCAGGCGGAGGAGGCCAGGCTTTCCCCAAAAGTTGCACCGAAAAACAGCGACATATTCATCGGGATGATAAAATACAGCAGACACATCAGCCAGGCGGGATAGCGTGGGCCACTGCGGATGGCCTCCAATGCGGCAGCGATGTCCTCTACAGGGGCAGGTTCGGCACACAGCCGCCGAGAGAGGGCGTTGAGCTGCTCCAGACGGTGCAGATCAGTGCGGGTGCGTGTGATACGGCGGGTATGGGTGATGACCCGCCCGTTACAGTCTTCAGCAGAGACAATGATGCTCAAAAGCGTACTGTAGGCGTTGATCCTGGTATACCCGTAGGCCCTGGCCAGGAGCGTCAGGGAGGTCTCCACGCGGCTGACCTCGCCGCTGACCTCCAGCATGGCCTCGCCGATGTCGATGATGGCCGCCATCAAGCGGTCGTCCTGCTTATACATGGGATTGGACACTGCTGCGCAGGGTCAGGCTTGTGCCCACCGCAATGTGGGTTGGCTGCTGGTCAGGCTGAGCAATGAGTTCAGACAGACGGCGGACTGCGGTGGCGCCCAGAACATCCGTATAGACGTGGACCGTGGTCAGTGCTGGGACCGTGGTGGCGGTGAGGAAAATGTCGTCAAAGCCGATGAGCGCAATATCTGACCCCACATGCAGCCCAAGATCGCTCATGGCCTGCATAGCGCCCAGGGCGATGAAGTCCATATCCGCGACATAGGCAGACGCCAGCAGCGGGCTGGCTGCCATATACTCCCGCAGGGCCTGATGGGCCCCGTCGATGGTCGGGGGCAAGGCGATGACGTCGCTTTCGTTTAAGCTTAGCCCGCTGCGGCGCATGGCGTCATAATACCCTGCGCGGCGCTCCCGGAAGTTGCGGATATCCACACTGCTGCGCAGATAGCCGATGTGGCGGTGCCCTTGACTGACCAACAGGTCCACGGCCTGGGACATGCCGCCCATATTGTCGATGCAGACGGTGTTGACAGGGCTGCCAAAGAAGCTGTTGTCCAGCACGACCAGAGGCTGGGCCCGGTGCAGCAGGGGCGTCAGGTCGTCCTGGTTCATCTCTGTACCCAAGAGGAGGACGCCTTCACTGCGGCTATTGGGCACCCGCTCCAGCTCGCCTTGGTTGACGTAAATTAAATTCAACGCGAAGCCCTCGACCGCAGCAGCGCGCTGGATGGCTTCAATCAAAACGGAAAAAAAGGGCGTGTTGCTGACCAACTGCCCGTGCTTTTTATAGATCGCAAAGGTGAGGCTGCTGTTCTGGGGCTTGATGGGGGCAGAGGGGCGCTTATAGACATAGCCGCTCTCGTGGATGGCGGCCATGACCCGGTCGCGCGTCTGCTGGGAGATGCCGGGCTTGTTGTTGAGGACCATTGAGAGCGTCGCCGCGCTGAGCCCAAGCTGCTGGGCCAATTGGCGAAGTGTGACTGCCATGGAGCCTGTCTCCTCTTAAATCAGATAGTTTATCATATCATTAAACAAGATAAACGTCAAGGGGAGAAGCTGTCGGATGGGGCGTTCATAAATAGTTTCATTTTTCGTTACAGATCATTTTCCCGCAGTACATAATAAAGCCAAAAGGCGGAAGTATGATAAAGCCATCAAAAAAAGACATCCTAAAGAAGGATGAGAAGGAGAGATCAACATGTACGAACATGAAGAATACAACGTTCAGATCGAAGAGATCAACAAGAAAAAACCCAATCGCGTAGCACTTAAGGTCACAGCTGCGGCGATGGCAGTGGCGCTGGTTGCCGGTGCAGCCGGCGGCGCCGTGGGATTCTACATGGGTAGCGGCGATCAGACCGCAGACTCCACCACGCCCACCCTAAACATAACGCAGACCCCGAACGTCCAAGCGACGAGCCTGGACAATGATCTGGATCTTGCTCCCGCTCACGATGACCTGTTGACCCCGGCGGAAGTTTACGAGCAGAACGTCAACGCCGTCGTCGCCGTCACCACCGAGGGCGTGACCACCAACGACTGGGGCCAGCTGTCTCGGTTTGCTTCCAGCGGCTCCGGCTTTATCATCACTGATGATGGGTATATCGTCACCAATCACCATGTCATCGACGACGCCACGAACATCAGCGTTATCCTGACCTCCGGCGAAACCCTGGAGGCTGAGCTGGTGGGCAGCGACGAGGAGAACGACGTAGCGCTGCTGAAGGTCGACGTGGCGGATAAGCTCCCTGTGGTCTCCCTGGGTGACAGTGAGGACCTCCAGGTCGGCGATCAGGTGGTTGCCATCGGCAATCCTCTGGGTGAGCTGACCAATACCCTGACCGTGGGCTACGTCAGTGCCCTCGACCGTGAGATCAACACCGACGGCACCCCGATCAATATGCTTCAGACCGACGCGGCCATCAACGCCGGCAACTCCGGCGGCCCGCTGTTTGATATGTACGGCAACGTCATCGGCATCACCACCGCCAAGTACGCCAGCGATACCATCGAGGGCCTGAACTTCGCCATCCCGATCAACGACGCGATGTATATCGTCTATGATCTGCTTGAGTACGGTTATGTCACTTCCCGCCCCTATATGGGTGTGTCTGTCGGAGATATGGACTCCGTCACTGCCTCCTACTACAGCCTGCCTGTGGGCGTCTATGTCGGTGAGGTAGAGGCCGGCGGCGCGGCCGAGAAGGCCGGCATCCAGCAGGGCGACATCATCATCGGCCTGGGAGACCGCGAGATCACCTGCTACACCGATTTGAGCGCAGCCTTGAAGAAATATCATGCCGGCGACACTGCCACGATGACCCTCTACCGCGCCGGCGCAGAGGTTGAGGTGGAGATCACCTTCGATGAGCGGCTGCCCGAGGTAGAAACCGAGGAACCGGCCCAGGAGGAGCAGAGCGTCAACCCCTTTGAAGGATTTGGCTGGGGCACAGCGCCGAATCCCGGCACCGCCCAGTGACGATTCCCCAACCAGCCGCGATTCCCGACGCGGCGGATGGGTTTATAGATAGATTGCGATTTTCCTCCTTTCCACAACACAAAGCCGCCGCAGGGCTTACCTGCGGCGGCTTTGTGCAATATTCATAATTTTGCCGTCAAATGAATGTAATAATATATAATAGACAAATGAGGCTACACGGTATAAAATGGTAATTAGGGAAGTGGTAATATTCGCTGGCCTGGTAGGTACAGCCTGTTCCAGGAGGGGACGGAGGGAACGGTATGAAAAGAGGGAAAAAAGCCATATGCGCGATGCTTCTTCTGCTCCTGCTGCTCCTGCCCGGCTGCGCGATCCCGCGGGTGTTGACGAAGCTTCCGGAGGGGGAGTTCGTAGAGTACGTGCGGCTGCGGGACGGGTATCTGCGGTTTGTGAACGGTCTCTATATTGGAAACGGTATGTTTTCCCTCGCCGCAAGGGTCATCGAGTTGCCCTATGAGGACATCGTGGCGGACCTGGGCTTTGACCCGGTGGAGATGACCCAGATGCTGCCGGAGAAGTACCATATGACGGAGGAATGCCTGGAAGAGGTCTATGAGGGCACCAACCCGCCCTATAAAATGCCTCTGGGCGGGTATCGCTTCAGCCTCAAGGGGGAACCGTGGGAGTTTGGGAAATTTGGAAAAATATCCCACTATCCGGAGTTCCGCGTGATTTTCAAGCGGCTCACGGAGGAGGAAAAGAACCGCACGGTCAGATATTTTCCGCTGGGCACAGTATTTTCCAATGGAACGCTGCCTTGGGAGGGGTACTATTCGGTCGACCAAGAAAAACGAGCCTTATGGCGCTCAGAGATTGGGGAGCATGAAATCGGCATCATCCACAAGAACCATGGCAGCTCATTTGCCCCCGGCTGGCGCTGGGATTTCTTCTACACGGGGTTTTACATGGGGGACCTGGCGGTCTCCATCGAGTCGAGCTACGACTACTGCACCCAGGCGGAGTTTGTGGAGGTCTTCCTGGCGATCTTCGACTATGTGAGGGAGCTGGAATATTAAAACACGCGGGCGATCTGAGGGGATCGCCCGCGTGTTGCCTATCCCACTGCAACTTTGTGCAGAATTTACAATTTATTCGAACGATTTATGTAATAATATATAATAGACAAACAGCGACATACGGTATAAAATGGTAATTAAGGAAAGCGAGAGAATCGCTGGCCTGGTAGGATAAGCCCTGTGATACCAATAAGGAGGTGCTGGCATGAGAAAACACTTTCGCGTATTGGCGGGGGTCATCGGGTTCTTTTTTCTTGTGTGTCTCTTCCTCCCCGGCTGCACGCCGCGGCGAATCCTGACCGACTTCTGGGAGGAGGAGTACATTACTT
>CALWWH010000008.1 GCA_944385195.1 uncultured Oscillospiraceae bacterium
AAAGGCCCCAATCCGGCATCTGTACAGATGCCGGATTGGGGCCTTTTCGTTTTACTTGAGCATGCTCGCACCGTTCCAGATCAGGGTGCTGTACATAAACAGCACGTCCTGGTCTTCAAAGTCCACCAGCTGGCCCAAAATCGAGCTGCTGATGTAGCGCAGGTCGATGAGGGTGATGGTCTTGTATCCGTCCAGCAGCAGCGGAGTCAGGGAGCTGCCAAAGCTGTCGCGGAAGAGAATCAGCTCGCGATCTGTGGATGCGTTGGGGTTTTCCACCACCTGAAGGGCCGCCGCGCCCGCCATAAAGAGGTCATAGGCGTCCATGCCGTCGTATTCCTCAGGCGTGTAAACCCCGCTGACTGTCTGCGTGTCGACGGTGGTCAGGCTCGCTGCCCGGGTGGTCTCGTTCTGGAGATAGACCAGGGTATCCGGCTCCACCGGCAGGGCGGACTGGCCAAAGTAGACGCCGTAGAAGTCGCCGAAGAGGGTCTGCTCATAGCTGTCCACCGTAGGCAAGTCCAGATCCAGCACCTGGCTGAGCCGGTCGATGACCGGCTGCAAATTTTCCTGTTTCCAGTGCGTGTCGGTGCGGTAGTAATCCTCAGCGCTGAGGGTGTCAAAGAGCTCAATCTCGCCGATCTCGTCGGTGATGTCCTGGCGCAGCTGGGTCCTCAGCGCCGCATAGTCGATGTGCAGCTGCCCGGCAGCCTCCGCAGCATAGTAGTTCTTGTCGGGGATGACCGCGTAGTGGACGTTCATACCCTTGAGATATTGATCGTAGATGGCGTTGAGCTTCGCCGCGCCGATCTCCAGCTGCTTTTCCGACAGGGGGTACTCCTGCTTGTACACGCCGCCCTGCCAGAGGTAAATGCCGTTGTTGTCCGCGCGTCGGAGCAGGCCGAAGGCCGTCTGCGCCTTCAGCGAGCGGAACCAGTCCCGCAGGGGGAATTGGTCGAGCAGATAGGACTCAAACTCGCCCGAGAACTCGCTGTCAAAGACCGCCTCCAGGGAAAAGTCCGGCATCTGCTCCAGCTTGCGCCGCTCGGAGTAAGACAGTTGGGCATCCGGCAGCAGCCAAATGGCCGCGCCGAACCCGATGAGCAGCAGGGTAATCGTGCAGATCACGGCCCAGTTTTTGAGTTTTGTCATGTCCGGACCTCCTTAGAAGCGGAAATAGAGGAAGGGGTTGAAGGAGCCGTCCACCAGGTAGCCGGTGGCCACCAGCAGCATCGCCGCCAGCAGCGCAGGCTCGAGGACAACCATGAGCCTGGGGCACTTTTCGCTGACCCATGCGGCAGCGCGTTTGACCACAGGCGTCGCGCCAATGGCGGCAGCCACCAGAAGCACCGCATAGTTGCGCAGCTGGTACAGCGCCTCGGCATTGCTCAGCGGCAGTCCGCCGAAGAGATGGCGGATATCCATCAGCGCTCCATTCAGGCCGTTGGCGTTAAAGAGCACAAAGCTCAGGATCACCAGCAGGATCGTATACGCCCAGCGGACCACCGAGGGCGCTTTGTCCAGGAGTTTGCCCCAGACGAACTTCTCCAGCAGCAGGACGATGCCGAAAAAGCCGCCCCAGAGCAAAAAGTTCCAGGCCGCTCCATGCCAAAAGCCCGTCAGGAACCATACCACCAGGATGTTGCGGATGTTCTTCCAGCGGGGGACGCGGTTGCCACCCAGGGGGATATAGACGTAGTCGCGGAACCAGGTGGAGAGGCTCATGTGCCAGCGCCGCCAGAATTCCGTCACGGAGCGAGAGATATACGGATAGTTGAAGTTCTCCAAAAAGTGGAATCCAAAAAACCTGCCCATGCCGATGGCCATGTCGCTGTAGCCGCTGAAGTCGAAGTAGATCTGCAGCGTGTAGGCGATGGCATAGATCCAGGCGAAGAGCACCGTAGGTTCCTGCGCGCTGCGGTAAAGGGCGCAGAGCTCCCCCATGGCGTTGGCGATGAGCACCTTCTTGGCCAAGCCGACGACGAAACGCCGCAGGCCCTGGGCCGCCAGGACCGCGTTGTGCGGTCGCTGATGCAGCTCCTCAGCGATGGTGCTGTAGCGGACGATGGGGCCCGCCACCAGCTGCGGGAAGAGACAGACATAGGTCGCCATAGTGGCCAGATTCTTCTCCGCATGTACCTCCCCGCGGTAGACGTCGATGGTGTAACTCATGGTCTGGAAGGTGAAGAAGCTGATGCCAATGGGCAGAGGCACATGCAGCAGCGGAATCCCGGTACCAAAGATGCCGTTAAAGACCCCGATGAAGAAGTCGATATACTTAAAGAAGCCCAGCATGGCCAGGTTGATCACGATGGACGAAATCAGGGCAGTCTTTGCCTTGCGGGTGCCCCTGTGCTTTTCAATAAAGAGACTGTGCGCATAATCTGAAAGGGACGAGACCACCAGCAGGATGGTGTAGACCGGCTCACCGGCAAAGTAAAAAAATAGGCTGGTCACCAGCAGGACGCCGTTGCGCCAGCGGATGGAGGGCCGGATGAAGTACGCAACGAGCGTTACCGGCAGGAAAAGATACAGGAACGTAATACTTGAAAAGAGCATGCGCGCCCCCCCAGTCGATAATCAAAGGGGCCGGCATAGCCGGCCCCTTATGTGGTGATAGCCTATAGGCCGTCAGTAATCACTCCGCAAACAGCGCGGTGAAGTTGGCAGAGATGGTCTCAGCCATGTCAGAGTCGGCCAGAACCACCAGGATATAGTTGCCCTGCTGGTTGATGATCTTGCTCTCAGCCTCAACGCAGACCCACTTTCTGGCATCGACGTTTTCCTCCAGCTCCGCAGCCACGGCGGCAGCGTCGGTGCCCTCAGGGACCTTCATGATGGCGATGCTCAGGGGGATGGCACTGATCATGGCCTCGTAGCCGTGGGCCTCAAAGCCCTCCAGGGGGGTCTCGCTGCCGAAGTACCACCAATAGCGGTCGGCGCTGATGTCCTCGTGCATCATGGCAGGCTCGATGTTGACGCCCTCTACGATGGTGTTCACCATCGTCTCCAGCTCGGAAGTGGCAGGAGTTTCATCCTCGGCAGGAACCTCCTCACTGGGGGTCTCGTCAGGGGTCTCCTCGACGGGCTCCTCAACGACAGGCTCGTCTTCCTCAGGGGTCTCCGGGGTTGTATCCGGCGAGACGGCAGGGGTGTCATCCACAGGGGGAACGGTCGTAGTAGGCTCGCTGGCGCAGGCCACAAGGCCGAGCAGGAGCAAAAATGCAAGAGTTAGGGAAAGGATTTTTTTCATAATAACCTCCAGGTTGTGTGATGCCCATCAGACGCAGTCTTTATCGACAGTGTTCCCAAAGCTGCAAAAATTATTGCACAGTTTATGTTAGAAAATTCTTCAATATTTTGTTTGCATTGCAATATTCCCACAGTGAAAGTTTGTCGTAGCTTTGGGCTGTCCTGGTGCTGCGGCTGGCCGCAGCCCCGGGCAGCCGCAGCACCAGGAAAAGGGCGCAAGCCCAAGCAAGACCCCGGAGACAAACGCTCCGGGGTCTTGCTTGGGAATTTCAATTAGAACTTGCTGGTGTTGACCTTGACGCCGGGGCCCATGGT
>CALWWH010000009.1 GCA_944385195.1 uncultured Oscillospiraceae bacterium
AGCCCCGAGGAGATCACCAAGCGCTATCTCAACACCAGGCCGATCTTTATGGAGACGCTGCCGCTGTCTCTGGCAGAAATCTTTATGTATGAGCTGGGAGGTGCCGACTATGGCGTCAAAGAGATCCTGCTTTAATCCCACCCTGATGTACCGCGACCTGCGGCGCTTCTGGCCCTGCTGGGCCGTAACGCTGGTCACTGCGCTGCTGCTGCTGCCCGTGTCCATGGCCTCGCTGTTTGGCCGCATGAGCCAAAGTCACCAGCTTATCTCCGCGGCCAATGCTGCCGGGCTGGTCTGCGGCCTGTTTACCGTCGTCATCACGGCCGCCGCTGCCCTGGGCATCCTGGTGGCCTGCCTGGTCAGCCGCCACCTGTTCAGCGCCCGGAGTGTCAATTTCTTCCACGCGCTGCCCATCCGCCGGGAGGGCCTGCTCATCACCAACATTGTCACGGGCATCGTGATGCTCTGGGGGCCGATTCTCCTCACAGCCCTAGTCACCCTGGTCATCGAGCTGAGCTACGGCGTCTTTGACCCCGTGAGCCTGGGCCAGCTGCTGCTGGCGTATCTGTGCTCGAGCACCCTCTTTTTCGCCATGGGCCTAATGTGCTGCCACGTGACCGGCATGGCCGTGTCCGCCGTGGGGCTGTACGTGATCCTTAACTGCCTGTTCTACCTCGGCCCGGCGATTGTGTCCGCAGTCCTGTCCCTGTTCCTGGTGGGATACACCGGCACCATCGGTTTCCGCTCTGCGGGGGTCATCATGCGCTTTCTGACCCCGTACAGCAACATTCTCAGCAGCTGCCGCGGCTCCGTTGTGGACAATCCGGCCGGCGAGGGCTACATTACCCGGCTGGCAAACCTGGATCTGCTGCTGCTCTATGCCGCCGTGGGCGTGGCGCTCATGGCCCTCACGCTTCTGCTCTACCGCCACCGCCGCTCTGAGCGGGCGGGCGACCTGCTGGCCTTTGGCTGGCTGCGGCCGGTGTTCAAGGTCTGCGTTTCGGTCCTGGGCGGCATGGCTCTGACCGTCTTCCTGCTGGCCCTCTACGGGCTCAAGCCCGGCTTCCTGGCAGTGGTGCTTCTGTGCGTGCTGTGGAGCCTTGTCTGCTGGATCGCCGCCGAGATGCTGGTGCGCAAGAGCGTGCGGGTCTTCCATAAGCGGGTCTTTGTCCAGTGGGGCCTCACCGCCGCGTGCTGCGTGCTGCTGCTGGCGGGGATGCGGGTGGACCTGTTCGGCATCGAGCGCCGCGTGCCGCAGGCCCAGGACCTGGTGAGCGCCAGCATCATGATCAATGGCCGCTACGCCAGCGTAGAAGACCCGGAACAGATGCAGAAGATCATCGACCTGCACCAGACCCTGGTAGATCATCGGGAGCAGCTGCGGCAGCCGGACGGCGATACATCCGGCAGAAGCGTTGACTTCGACTACAGCCTCAGTGACAGCATCAGCACCATCCGGCGCAGCTACCATGTGCCGGACGTCCTCCAGGGCCAGACCCCCAACGAATACCAGCAGGCGCTGTATGATCTGCTCAGCGACCCGGACATGGTCATGCAGTTCTACTTCGACGGTCCACTGAGCAGCCAGAGTGAGGTTCATACGGCCACCGTGGGTCACTATACCGCCCAGACCGAGCAGTATGAGTCCCTGGATCTGACGCAGGATCAGGCCTGGCAGCTCTACCAGGCCATTGAGGCCGACATTTATGACGGAAATCTCCTCTGGGCCGGCGACTTTTACCCGGATGCGGACGACGAGCACAGCAAGGACGCCGACTGGTACACCAACACCAACATTGAGCTGCTGTACGGGCGCTATGAGCCCCAGCCCTCCGGCGAGGAAGCCTCCGTAGCGCTCCAGCGTGTGTACCTGGACCTCAACCGAGGCATGGAGCATACCATCGCCGTCCTGGAGTCCTTCGGACTGGACTTTTAAGCCCAGAGACAATACACAAGCCGCCCGTCTATTGAGACGGGCGGCGCTTTTTTCTCAGCAGTTGCTGGCCTCCACAGGCCTTACCGGCGCCGGGCCGGGGTCAGAGGGATCGCGCAGGCGCTTCATCATCCAGACCGCCCCGTGCCAGCGGCCGAACTTGTAGCCCACCCGGGGCATGCAGCCCACCTGCTCGTAACCCATGTGCGCATGGAAGGCAATCGAGGCGGCGTTGTCCTCGGTGATGAGGGCGAAGAGGTTGCAGAAACCCTGGGCCTCCAGGCGCTGCTCCAGGGCGGCGTAGAGCGCCCGCCCCAGGCCCTTCCCCTGGGCGGCTTTGGCCACATAGATGGACATGTCCACATCCCAGTCATAGGCCGCCCGGGCGAACATCCGCGAGGCGTAGGCATAGCCCAGGACTGTGCCGTCTTCAACCGCCACCAGCCAGGGATAGTCCGCGGTGATCTTCTCAAAGCGCGCGGCGAATTCCGCCGCCGTGGGAACGCGGTACTCAAAAGAGACGCTGCTGTGGCTGACATAGGGCGCGTAGATGGCCCGCATGGCGGGGACATCGGCGAGGGTTGCAAAACGAATGGTCATCCTTGTTCTCTCCTTTTCTCTGTCTGCTCAGTCTTCCGGCAGCTGTACCACAATGGCCTCGTGCCCCACGGCGGGCAGAAATACCTCCAGCAGATCCCGCGTGGCCAAGCGCAGGGAGACCGTGTTCACGCAGGGGTGGCAGCCCAGCTGCGGCTGCGCCAGCAGCGGCCGGTCGATGAGCAGCTGCACCCGCTGATCGTGGTCATTCATCAGGCCCATGACGCTCACCGCCCCGGGGCTGATGTGCAAAAACGCCTGCATATGCTCCGCGTCCGCGAAGCTCAGGCGGCTCACGCCCAGCTGGGCGGACAGGTCCTTGGTGTGAAAGCTCTTGTGCCCGTCCATCATCAGCAGGTAAAACTGTGTCTTCTGCCGGTTGCAGAGAAAAAGGTTCTTGCACATCTGCGTCCCCAGGAGGGCAACCACCTCCTCACAGGACTCGATGGTAGCCGTGGGCTCATGGTCCAGCCGGCAGTAGCGGATCCCCAGCCGGTCGAGCAGATCGTAGGTTGCCACCTCCTGGGGCAGGCGGCCGGTGCAGTCCGCCGGGCGGCCCCGATACAGCGTTGGGTCAATACGAATAGACATTAACGTTCCTCCAAATCAAAACGTACCTCCACCGGCGCGCCGCAGCGTGTGCCAGTTTGGTCTACAAAACAGTCCACGGCGTGGATGCGCACGCCGGCGGCGGCTGCCGTGCGCAGCGCCGCGGCAAACTCCGGGTCGGTCCGGCCGTTGGGGGCCAGGTATCGCGCCCCCTGGCGCTGGATGACAAAAAGCACCAGGGCTTCGCAGCCCGCCGCCCGGGCGGCAGTCAGCTCCCGCAGGTGCCTGGTTCCCCGCTGTGTGGGCGCGTCGGGGAACAGGGCCGCCCCATCGCGCAGGAGGGTGACGCCCTTGACCTCTGCAAATCCCGGGCCGCGCCGGGTCTGAAAGGCAAAATCAAAGCGGCTGCGGCCAAAGCGCTGCTCAGCCTTGAGCCAGAGCAGATCCGGCAGCAGCCGGGGCAGATAGTCCCTGGCCAGGGCGTTGGGCAGCTGGGAGTCGACGCAGACCCAGCCGCCGCCCTCGCTGCGCACGCAGCGCAGGTCATAGGCCGTCTTGCGCCCCGGGGCGTCGGACTGGGACAGCAGCACCTCCGCCCCCGGCCGCAGCAGCTCCCGCAGGCGGCCGGTATTTTTGACATGCACGCGCAGTTGGACGCCGTCCACTTCACAAAGAGCCACAAATCGATTGGGCCGGGACAAAAACACCGCCCGGCAGGGGCGTTCAAATTCCATGGGAACCTCTTTACTTTTCTCCGGGTTTTTCGTACAATAAGCGCGAAAGGACGTGGCAGGATGAAACAGACACCCCTGTGTTATATCGAGCAAAACGGCCGGTATCTCATGCTCCACCGGGTCAAAAAGGAACATGACGTCAACCATGACAAGTGGATCGGCGTGGGGGGCAAACTGGAGCCCGGCGAGACGCCGGAGCAGTGCCTGCTCCGGGAGGTCACCGAGGAGACGGGCCTAACTCTGACCGACTGGCGCTATGTGGGCCGGATCGACTTTCACGCCCAGGGCTGGGAGTCCGAGCGGATGCACCTTTACCACGCCGTGGGCTTCACCGGGTCCCTCATCGACTGTGACGAGGGCCAGCTGGTCTGGCTGGAAAAGCAGAAGCTGGCCGGCCTTCCCTCCTGGGAGGGAGACAAAATCTTCCTGCGGCTGATGGAGCAGGGCGCGCCCTTTTTCCGCATGGAGCTGCGCTACCGGGGCGACC
>CALWWH010000010.1 GCA_944385195.1 uncultured Oscillospiraceae bacterium
GAAGGTCTGGCCGGTGGTCTGGTCGGTGATGAGGCCGGTGTCGAAGTCGACGCTGACCTGATCGCCCTGGGAGATGGCCGCAGCGGCCTCCGGGCACTCGAGAATCGGCAGGCCGATGTTGATGGCGTTGCGGTAGAAGATCCGCGCAAAGCCGGAGGCGATGACCACGCTCACGCCGCAGGTCTTGATGGCCAGGGGCGCGTGCTCGCGGCTCGAGCCGCAGCCAAAGTTCCACTCCCCGACGATGATGTCGCCGGGCCGGACGGTCTTGGCGAAGTCCGCGTCGATGTCCTCCATGCAGTGGCTGGCCAGGGCCGCTGCGTCGGGGACATTCAGGTAGCGGGCGGGGATAATGACGTCGGTGTCGACGTTGGAGCCGTATTTAAAAACTTTTCCGGATGCGATCATGCTCATACCCTCCCATCAAAGCTCGTCGGGGCTGGCCAGGCAGCCCTTGACGGCGGAAGCGGCCGCGATGGCAGGGCTGGCCAGGACGACCTCGCTGCCCGTGTGGCCCATGCGGCCGACGAAGTTGCGGTTGGTGGTGGCGACGGCGCGCTCGCCCTCGCACATGCAGCCCATGTGGCCGCCCAGGCAGGGACCGCAGGTGGGCGTGGACACGGCGCAGCCCGCCTCGATGAACGTCTGGGTCAGGCCCTCCTTCACGCACTGTAAGTACACGTCCTGGGTGGCGGGGATGATGATGCAGCGCACGCCCTCGGCGACCCGGCGGCCCTTGAGGATCTCGGCGGCCACGCGCATATCGCTGATGCGGCCGTTGGTGCACGAGCCGATGACCGCCTGCTGGATGGGCAGGCCCCGGACCTGACTGATGACCCGGGTGTTGCTGGGCAGGTGCGGCAGGCTCACCGTGGGCTCGATGGCGCTCAGGTCCAGGTCGATGACGCGGCTGTAGACCGCGTCGGGGTCTGCCTCGTAGACCTTCCACTCCCGGTTCACGCGGCCGGTCATGTAGGCAATGGTCTGCTCGTCCACGGGGAAGATGCCGTTCTTGCCGCCGGCCTCGATGGCCATGTTGCAGATGGTAAAGCGGTCGTCCATGCTCAGCGAGGCCACGCCCGGGCCGGAGAACTCCATGGACTGGTACAGCGCCCCATCCACGCCGATCATGCCGATCAGGTGCAAAATGACGTCCTTGCCGCTGACCCAGGGCCGCAGCGCGCCGGTCAGGCGGATGCTGATGGCCTCGGGGACGCGGAACCAGTTGCGGCCGGAGGCCATGCCCGCGGCCATATCGGTCGAGCCGATGCCGGTGGAGAAGGCGCCCAGGGCGCCGTAGGTGCAGGTATGGCTGTCCGCGCCGACGATGACCTCGCCGGCGGCCACGATGCCTTTCTCCGGCAAAAGCGCGTGCTCGATGCCCACGGTGCCGACGTCGTAAAAGTGGGTGATGTGGTGTTTCTTGGCGAAGTTGCGGGAGTCGAAGCTCAGCTTCGCCGCCGCGATGTCCTTGCAGGGGGTGAAGTGGTCGAGGACGATCGCGATCTTATCCTTGTCAAAAACCTGCGTAAAGCCGGCCTTTTCAAACTCGGTGATGGCCACAGGGGTCGTGACGTCGTTGCCCATGACAAGGTCCAGCCGGGCCTCAATCAATTCACCGGCGACGACGGACTCCTTGCCTGCGTGTGCAGCCAGAATCTTCTGGGTCATGGTCATGCCCATGGTTGTTGCCTCCTTTTGTTGCTTGTTTACACTTTAACTGGATGTATTATGCCACAATCTAGCGCCAATTGCAAGAGCCAGTTTTCAGCCTTTGCGGCGTCGCGCCCCGGCAGACGCACAAAAGCCGCCTAGTGGTCCCACTAGCCGGCTTTGCACCTTGGAAGGCGGCGTGCGCCCCATGTAAACCCATGCAAACGCGCATTGGGGCGCAGAGCCTGCCCCAGCCGGGGCGGCTTTGCGGCCCTTTAGGCCCGTTTTGCCACACTGCTGCGGACCAGCGCCCGCTTGAGTCTGGCCTGGGCCAGCTCCAGCTCCTGGGCGCTGAGCTTCTGCGCCAGCTGCTCGCGGGCCTTGGCCTCGGAGCGGGCCGCCCGGGCCACGTCGATCTGCTCTGCCCACTCGAAGGTGGTGGGCACCAGGCGAACCCGTCCGCCGGTGACGGCCAGCATCCCGCCGATGCAGGCCCCGAAGCGGCGCGCGCCGCCCGTGACCACCTGGGCCTCGCCCATCCCCAGGGCCGTGACGTAGTCGCAGTGCCCCGGCAGGATGCACACATCCCCTTCCACGCTGCGCACCAGCAGCGACTCGGCCTCGCCGTCAAAAAAGCTGCCGTCGGGCGTGACAATTTGCAGATGGAAGCTTGCCATATCCCTCACCCCTTGGCCTTGGCGACCACATCGTCAATGGTGCCTGCAAAGAGGAACGCGGACTCGGGGATGTCGTCGTGCTGGCCCTCGATGATCTCGCGGAAGCCGCGGATGGTCTCGTGCAGGGGGACGTACTTGCCCTCCATGCCCGTAAACTGCTCCGCCACGCTGAAAGGCTGGGACAAGAAGCGCTGCACCTTGCGGGCGCGGGCGACGGTGAGCTTATCCTCCTCCGAGAGCTCATCCATGCCCATGATGGCGATGATGTCCTGCAATTCTTTGTAGCGCTGGAGGATGCGCTGCACCGCCCGAGCCACGTCATAGTGCTCCTGGCCCAGAATGTCCGCCGAGAGAATGCGGCTGGTGGACTCCAGCGGGTCCACGGCCGGGTACAGGCCCAGAGAGGCGATGCTGCGGTCGAGAACGGTGGTGGCGTCCAGGTGGGCGAAGGTGGTGGCAGGGGCCGGGTCGGTCAGGTCGTCCGCCGGGACATAGACCGCCTGGACCGAGGTGATGGAGCCCTTTTTGGTGGAGGTGATGCGCTCTTGCAGGGCACCCATCTCGGTGGCCAGGGTGGGCTGGTAGCCGAC
>CALWWH010000011.1 GCA_944385195.1 uncultured Oscillospiraceae bacterium
AAGCTCAGCGGCTGTGATCGCTGTAAAAATGGCCCGACCCCGTCGGGCCATTTTTACAGTCAGACGCCTGCGCATAATATTTGCCTAATGCTCACGAAACCTTGACCAAAGCCCCAAATCATGATACTATAAATGCAACGATAACATCCCCCGGAGGCACTGTTATGACACTGTACGAGGCGATTTTTGTTCGCAAATCCATTCGCAGCTACGATGCCGAACCCGTCGATCAGCAAGTCATTGACGAATTGGTCGATTTTCTGTCTGACCTCAACGCTCCGTTCCCCGACATTGACTGGGACTTCGACACCCTGAGCTACGACGAGATCACTCAGATTATGGACGGCCCTCCAAAGCTGCTGGCCCCCAATTGGCTGGTGCTGCGCTCTAAAAAAGACAAGGGTTGTCTGCAAAACTGCGGCTATCTGGGCCAGATGGCCGTCCTCTGGTTAACCGCCCGGGGCTATGGCACCTGCTGGCAGGGAGGGCTGGAAGTTAGCCACGACTTTGAGGGCGTTCTGCCTTATATTGTCTCCATCGGTTTTGGCAAAAGCAGCGAACCCTTCCGCAGCGGCCCAGAGGACTTTCAGCGCAAAACGCTCAGCGCCATCGCCATTGGTGATACGAAAGGACCTCTGCGCCCTCTGATGGAGGCAGCCCGTCTGGCTCCCAGCAGCATGGGAATGCAGCCCATTCGCCTGTATACCATCGCCAACCGCATCCACGTCTACCGCAAAAAGCCCCTGCTGCCCATGCCGCAGCTGAACTACAACCAGTGTCTCGACGCCGGCGTCTGCGCTGCGCATCTGCAAGTAGCAGGCGAGGCGCTGGGGTATAAAGTCCTGATGGAAAAACTGGAACCAGCGCCGGAATATAAGAAAAATATGCTCTACCAGATGTCCGCCCGCTGCATCAAGCAGGAGGACTGACCATGCTGGTGAACTTTCACTGCCACAGCACCCTGTCCAGTGACGCCAGCAGCACCATGCCTGAAATGGCGCGAGCTGCCCGGGATGCCGGCATTGAGGTGCTGTGCATGACCGACCACTGCGACCTGCTGCCCTATGACGGGCGCAAGTTTGAGCGCTTTAGCTGGGAAAAATCCGAAGCTGCCTACGCCGAGGCCTGTGCCGCCGTGCCAGGCTATGACCTGCGGCTGGGAATCGAGCTGGGCAGCTCCTTCTACGACCCTGCCAAAGCCGAGAAGATCCTCTCCCATCAGCACGTTGATTTTGTCATCGGCTCGGCGCACAACTTCCCCGGCGGGCCGGATTACTACTATGGGACATACGAGTCCCCCGCCCAGTGTCAGCAGGTCCTGGACGAGTATTTAGACCAGGTGCTGATGCTCGCCCGCTCCCCTTACTACGACGTGTTGGGCCACCTGGACTACCCCCTGCGCTATATGCGCTTGCAGGGCCAAGACGTGAGCCTCAGCCCGCAGCACCCAACGGTGCAGGCCATCTTCCGGGCGGTCATCGACTCCGACCGGGGCATCGAGTGCAATACCTCGGGCTACCGGGGCGGCGGCCGCTCTACCTTCCCCAGTCGGGACCTGCTGGCAGCCTATCGTGCGGCCGGCGGCAGGCGCCTGACCATCGGCACCGATGCCCACCACACAGATCAAATCGTCCTGGGCCTCAAAGAGAGCTATCAGATGCTCCGGGACATCGGCTTTACCGAGCTGACCATCTACCGGGACCGGGTCCCGGAACAGATCAAATTGGAGGCATAAGCTATGAATATCGCCATCGCCTGTGACCACGGCGGCTATGAATTAAAATGCAAGGTCAAAGAGCACCTGCTGGGCTCCGGCCACACAGTAAACGACTTTGGCTGTGACAGCCCGGAGCGCTGCGACTACCCTGACTTCGGCATTCCCGCCGCCCGGGCCGTCGCCGCTAAAATCTGCGACGCCGGTATCGTCATCTGCACCACCGGCATCGGCATCTCGATTGCCGCCAACAAGGTCCGCGGCATCCGCTGCGCTCTGTGTCACGATACCGTCAGCGCCCGCCTGACCCGACAGCATAACAACGCGAACATGCTCGCCCTGGGCGGCGGCTTTACCGGCCCGCAGCTGGCCATGGAGATTGTCGACACCTTCTTGTCCACCGCTTTCGAGGGGGGGCGCCATCAGCGCAGAGTGGACAAGATCATGGCCCAGGAGCAAGATTGACCATGGAGACCCTAAGTTACGAAGCCATGCTGCAGGCCCTGGCCAAGTCCGGCGCCACGCTGCGCAGCCTCATGCCTGGCGGCATGGCCGATCAGATGGGCCTGCAAGCTGTGGACTGCGACCCAGCGGCATGTACAGCTCTTTTTCTAAGCGCCGTGCCGCAGCCCTGGATGCGCAACCCCATGGGCTGGCTGCATGGCGGTATGGTGGCCTCCCTGCTTGACAGCAGCATGGGCATCCACTGCGCCCTTTACAGCGGCGGGAAGCCTACTCCGACCATCAGTTTGCAGATCTCTTACCTGCGCCCCACCCCCACCGATGTCCCGCTGCACATCCGCAGCCGGGTCATCAAGGCAGGCCGCAGCGTCATCTTCGCCGAGAGCAGCCTCTGGGCGAAGGACGAGACGCAGCCCTGTGCCACCGCATCGGCGGTATATCACGTCCCGGGTTGATTACTCCACCGCGCCCGCGGTGATGGCGCTGATCTCGTAGGCAACACGTTGTTCGCTGCCAGTCTCCAGCTGTTTGACGTAGGTTCGGCTCTGGAGCCGCCCCGTAAGTTGGAGTGTTGTCCCTACGGGGAAGTTGGCGCAGTGCTGGGCTGTGTGCCCCCACAGGATGCAGGGCAGATAATCTGCCCTGCGATAGGGGCGGTTGACCGCCAGCATCAGGTCGCAGATCTCGCGGCCCAGCGGTGTCCGCCGAAAAATCGGCTGGCGGCAGATGCTGCCGCAGAGGGTAACCTCGTTGGCCGGCTCGTCGTCGCAGGTACGTAATTGCTCTGCGTAGGCGCTGATGACCAGGCGCCGCCCGGCGCCGCTGCGGTTGTTAAAAGACCGCACCTGGCCTATGAGCTCCACCATCTCCCCACCGGAGGGGTCGAGGGCCTGGACCAGTTCCTCCGCAGCTACGCAGTGGAGCAGATCCATCGTCCCGGACAGGCGCTCCACCGCCAGAGTAAAACTGTAAAACCGGCGTCCATGCGACTCGTGAGAGAAGGCGGGCAGTGTGTCCAGTTCGCCCCGCAGGAGAATCTGATTGTAAATTTGTTCCATGTTGCCACCTCGTTTCTGTTCCTGCCAGAGTATATGAGGGGCTTGTTCCCGGTATGACCGGGGGAGGTACGACGACGAAAACCCTGCTGCACACCTGCTGCGCGCCCTGCGCCAACCAGTGCATCGACTTTTTGCGGGACCAGGGCCACGAACTGACTGCGTTTTGGTATAATCCCAACATTCACCCCTACACCGAGTACCGCGCCCGGCGGGACGCCCTGCGGGAGTACTGCAAACTGGTGCATTTGCCGCTGCTGGAGGCCGATGAGTACGCCCTGCGGCCCTTTATCACCGCCGTGGCAGATCACATTGAGACCCGCTGCCGCACCTGCTATGAGATCCGTCTGAACCGGGCGGCGCAGGCCGCCGCCGAGGGCGGCTTTGAGGCCTTTACCTCCAGCCTCTTCATCAGCCCCTACCAAAATCACGAGCTGATGCGCCAGGTCGCCGAGGCCGCTGCCGAGGCCCATCACCTGCGCTTTCTGTACCAGGATTTCCGTCCCCTCTTCCGCGCCGGTCAGGACCGCGCCCGGGAGCTGGGACTGTATATGCAGAAATACTGCGGCTGCATCTTCTCCGAGGAGGAGCGCTACCGCAAGCCGAAGCAGATCATCCGCAGCGATGCGGAACTCTAAATTCATCCATCGCCTCCGGCCGCCGCGGATGTCCCACGGCGGCCATTCTGCGTTGGATGCAGCCTACTTGGGGCAAGGAACAATCTCCCCGTCATTTTATGCAATCCTCTGTTGCAATTTTATGTCGCGTACGCTATACTTAAGCCGTCTGTCAAGAATCATACAGGGAGGAAATTCTATGGAAAAGCTCTTTAAGCTCAGGCAAAACGGCACGACAGTCCGCACCGAGATTGTGGCCGGCATCACCACGTTCATGACCATGGCCTACATCATCGCCCTCAACCCCAACCTGCTGACCAACTTTGACGTTGGCTCCAGCCTGTGGAACGGCGTATTCCTGGCAACCTGTATCGCCTCGGCCATCGGCATCTTCGTCATGGCCTTTGCCGCCAACAAGCCCTTTGCCATGGCCCCCGGTATGGGCCTGAACAGCTTCTTCGCCGTGGTTGTCGGGAACATCGCCGGCATCACCGGCATGAGCTATGTGGCCAGCTTCCAGGCAGCCCTGTGCATCATCCTCATTGAGGGAATTGTCTTCCTGATCCTGTCCATCCTCAATGTCCGCGAGAAAATTGTCGCCGCCATCCCCCTGGGCGTCCGCTATGGCATCGCGCCAGCCATCGGCCTGATGCTGATGAACGTTGGCCTGGGTTCCAACGTAGGCGTCTACTCGGAGACCGGCGGCCCCTTTTATGCCATGCGCGACTTCTTCGGCGCACTGACCCCCGCCGTAGCGCAAGACGCCATGGGCTCCGGCTACGGCGTCATGATCCTCACCGTCGTAACCATGTTCGTGGGCCTGTTCGTCATGGTCATCCTCAGCAAGAAGGGCGTCAAGGCCTCTGTCCTGCTGGGCATGCTGGCAGCCTCCCTTATCTACTGGGCCGGCCAAGCCATCTTTTTGGACGTCAATCCCTTCGCGTCTTTGGCAACGGCTTCTTTCGTCCCGCCCTTTGCTGACATGGCCGAGACGACGCTGTTTCAGTTCAACTTCAGCGCCCTGATGGAGGTGGGCTGGTTCACCGTCGTCACCCTGATCATCACCTTCTGCATGATTGACATGTTCGACACCATCGGCACCCTGGTGGGCACCGCCTCCCGGGCCGGTATGGTCGACAAGGACGGCAACATGCCCAACATGAAGCAGGCCCTGATGGCTGACGCCATCGGCACCATCGCCGGCGCCGCCACCGGCACCTCCACCGTGACGACCTTCATCGAGTCTGCTGCGGGCGTCGAAGCCGGCGGCCGCACGGGCCTGACCGCTCTGGTTACGGGTCTTTTGTTCCTGGCCTGCATCTTCCTGGCCCCCATTGCCGCCATCATCCCCGGCGCTGCAACCTCTGCGGCGCTGATCTACGTGGGCATTCTGATGCTTCAGGGGCTCAAAAACATCCACTTCGACGACATGGATCAGATGCTGCCCGTGGCCATTATGCTCATCGGCATGCCCATCTCCGGCTCCATTGGCCACGCCCTGGGCCTGGGCATGATCTGCTACACGGTCATCAAGCTCTTCTCCGGTAAGGGAAAAGAAGTCTCCGTGCTGACCTACATCATCTCCGCCCTGTTTCTGGTCAAATTCTTTGCCGTGGTGTAACAAGAAGGACCTGCTGCAACCTTCGTTTTGCAGCAGGTCCTTTTTATACCCTCGCGCTGTGGTTTTGAATCTCCAGCAGCTCGCCAATGAGCTGATTGGATACTAAAAATCCGTTGGGCGTCAAGCGCCACCGCCCGTCGGCGGTATGGTAGGCCAGGTTCTGCCCGGCGTACTGCTTAAGCTTCTCCTCCAGGGGGGCAAAGGGCATCAGATAGGTGCTCTGATACTCGTTCTCCTCGATGCCCCAGGCCGTGCGCAGGCGGAGCATCAGATACTCGCCGCCCCGCTCGCGCAGGGGGATGCTCTCACACTCACAGAGCATGTTCTCCCCGCCGCGCAGGCCCCGCAGATAGGTGTGCAGGTCGGCCTCATAGGTGTAGCGCTTGCCGGCAAAGTCGCTGGCGGCAGAGGGGCCGAAGCTGAGATACTCCCCACCCAGCCAATACTTGAGGTTGTGGCGGCAGGCATAGCCCTCCTGGGCGAAGTTGGAAATCTCGTACTGCTGGTAGCCGTAGCTGCCCAGGGTGCTGACCGCGTAGAGGTACATGTCCGCCTGGGCGTCGTCATCCGGGAGGTTGACGCAGTCGCGGTAGTCGTAAAGCGGCGTCCCCGGCTCGACCTTCAAACCGTAGCAGGACATATGCTGCACCTGCAGCGCCAGGGCGCTGCGGAGGGTCTCGGCCCAGCCTTCGCGGGTCTGGTTTGGCAGGCCGTACATCAGGTCGATGCTGATGTTCTCCAATCCGGCGATTTTGGCGTTCTCCACCGCCAGACGGGCCT
>CALWWH010000012.1 GCA_944385195.1 uncultured Oscillospiraceae bacterium
ATGAAACGACAACGGTTCGCGACATTGGTCAGGCCTTGGGCATAACAGAACAGGCGGTATTTCAGCACTTTCCGACCAAGGAATCCATTTACGACCAGCTGTTTGAAAAGTGGGCAGAGACGAAAAAGCAGGTGATTACCTACGACATTGTCGAGAACTCTGCCATCAAAACACTCTGGCAGCTATACGAGGATTTTCAAACCAATGCCTTCCGGGAAAAGCATCTCCATCCGGAACTGATGAACTGCATTTATCACCGCTACGGAATGGAAGATCGCATCCTCGAGGCCGAAAAAAATGGCGCCGATCTGGTAAGTTGTACGATTTTGCCCATTGTGATCTACGGCCGCAGCAGCGGGGAAATTCGCATGGATGTTGCGCCCTATGAATTAGCATCTGCTGTCTGGAGGTGGTTATATACTGCGGGTATCCGAAACGATCCGAAAAACAGTCACTTTGTAAATGTGCCTTTTGACCTCTGCATCGAACTGATCAGAAATAAGAATAAAACACAATGAGTTCACAGGAGGCCGGACAACAGCTCGGTCTCCTGTGTCATTTCCGGGAGGAAGCATATCATGACATATCAAAAAACCATCCGCGAGGCCGTCGTCGAGGGGCAAAGTTCGCGGTATTCGGGGCAGTAACCCCATCGTCACCGTCTTCAAAGGCAGTCCCTATGCAGCTTCTCTGCGGGCCCGCTGCGCTGAAGGGCTCCCCAGCTGGTGATGCCCTAAAAGGGAATGCGTCTTTGCGCCGCGTACGGTGACATTGCAACCCAGGCCATCCCCACCGACGAACAGCTCTACGGACGAGCGTTCTTCCAAAATGAGGACTCCCGCCAAATTTGCTGAAGACCGGCTCCCGATCTTCTCTTGGGTCCACGGCGGCGGCTACTTCGGCGGTGCTGGCTCAGAGCCCGAGTTCGACGGCGAGGGAATTAACCGTTGGGGCGTGATTTTGTCACGATCAACTGTTGCCTGGGTGCGCTGGGCCTTCTGTACTATCCCCCGTGCAAGAGAAGAGGCGACCTCAAAGGCTGGACAAGATTTCACTGTCAAAATAATCCAGAAGGCGAAAGGGCTTGTTTTCTGTCAAGAACAGGCGGCAAACCCTTTCGCCTGTTTCAGCAGACCGAAGAAGTTCTCTGCTGCCGCATTGTCCAGACCGTATTCCTTGTGTGGCGGCAAGCATAAATATTTTTTCAATTTCTTGACGGTCATGATAAAAATACGGCTTGACATTGACGAAAAGGCATATTATATTTATGGTAGTGTAGTTTCGTTTCACGCTCTGCCCTAAAAAGGAGGAATCGCAAATGGAGCCAAGCCTTACCGCCATCTATTGTCTGTCATTTTTGACCGCAGTGGTTGCTTTCGCGTTTGCAGCATATCTGTATCTATGGGTCAAGAGACAGAAGACCGTCAATGAAACCATCCTCAATGTTTCCACTCTAATCAAGCAGGGCGCCAACACCTTCATGTCCCGTGAGTACAAGATCCTGGCCCTCTTCGCCGCCGGGCTGGCAGTCATCATCTTCGTTCTCCTGCCCTCTCCCATCTGGAGCGGCGGCGGTATCGGCAATCATCTGGCCATGGCCATCGCCTACATCGCCGGCACGGTTCTGTCGGCTGTCGCAGGCAAGATCGGTGTCCTGGTCGCCACACTGTCCAACGCCCGCACCGCCGAGGCCGCCGGCAAGGGCATCCGACCCGCGTTCCTGCTGGGCTTCCGCGGCGGCGCAGTCATGGGCTTGCTGGTGGTTGGCTGCTCCCTGTTCGGCGTCGCTGCCGTGCTTTGGATCGCCGGCGACGCCTCCATCCTGCTGGGCTTTTCTTTTGGGGCCAGCTCCCTGGCTCTATTTGCAAAGGCTGGCGGCGGCATTTTCACCAAAACTGCCGATGTCTCTGCGGACCTGACCGGTAAGGTTGAGCTGGGCATCCCCGAGGACGACCCCCGCAACCCGGCGGTCATCGCCGACAACGTCGGCGACAACGTCGGCGACGTGGCCGGCATGGGCGCGGACCTGTTCGACTCCAACGTCGCCGCCATGGCCTCCGCCCTGGTCATCGCCCAGTCCCTGGGCGGCGGGGTCAACACCGCCATGGTGCTTGTCTACGCCATTCTGGGCCTGCTTGCCTCCATCATCGGCATCGCCACTGCCCGTCTGGGCAAGCGCGGCAATCCCACCCGGGCGCTCAACTCCTCTACTTACGCCACCACCGCCGTGTTTCTGGTTCTGACCGCGGCAGCTACCCTGCTGATCGACGGATTCTCCTGGCGCATCTGGGGCGCCTCCGCCACTGGCCTGTTCATCGGCGTCGTCATCGGTCTGACTACCGACTACTTCACCGACGACAACAAGCCCATCGTCCGCCGTGTCGCCCATGCCTCCGGCACCGGTCCGGCCTTCACCATCCTCTCCGGCACCGCCTATGGCTTCATCTCCGCCCTGCCTGCCATGACCGGCATTGCCGCCTCCGCTCTGGTGGCCTATAAACTCTGCGCCCCCATCGGAGACGGCTACGCCATCTTCGGTATCTCCATGGCCGCCGTCGGCATGCTGTCCATCGTCGGCATGATCATCTCCAACGACGCCTACGGCCCCATTGTGGATAACGCCCGCGGCCTGGCCGAGATGGGCGGCCTCGGCGAGGACACCATCCGCATCGCCGACGAGTTGGACTCTGCCGGCAACACTGTCAAGGCGGTTACCAAAGGCTTCTCCATCGGCGCGGCGGGCCTGACCGTCATCCCTCTGCTGGGCGCGTTCATGAGCGAGGTCAACGCCGCCATCACCAAGGCCGGCGGAACCGAGCTGGTGACAGGCTTTGACCTTATGAATCCCACCGTCTTCTTTGGCATTCTCATCGGTGCAGCCATCCCCGCCGTCTTCTCTGCCATGCTGATCCTTGGCGTGGACAAAAACGCGCAGCGCATGGTCGCCGAGATCCATCGCCAGTTCAACACCATCCTAGGCCTGCGGGAGGGCACTGCGAAGCCGGAGTATGACAAGTGCATCGACATTGCCACCACCGGCGCGCTGCGGGAGCTGTTGCCCGCCGGCGGCATGGTCATTCTTGTCACCGTCGTCGTCGGCTTCGTCGGCGGCCCCGCGGCCATCGGCGGCTTTTTGATGGGTAACATCGTCTCCGGCCTGCTGCTGAGCCTGTTTATGTCCAACGCGGGTGGCCTGTGGGACAACTCCAAGAAGTATATTGAGGCCGGCAGCGAGGGCGACAAGGGCTCCGAGGCCCACAAGTCTGCCGTCATTGGCGACACCGTCGGCGACCCCTACAAAGACACCGCCGGCCCCTCCATCAACACCCAGATCACCGTCGTCTCCCTGGTCGCGTCCCTGCTGGCCCCCCTATTTGTGGCTTTCAGCTTCTTCGGATAAGGAAAAAACCCTTCAGCAGCTGCTGAAGGGTTTTTTATGCCTTTTTATGCCTTTTTCTCGGGATTTAAAACAATAGTTTGCTCATCCGATCCACATTTTCGCTCACGCACTCGTATACGCCCGGGAAAACGCTGCCGGCCAGGCCGGCGGTCATGCAGGGGATGAAATAGCGGGTGCCGCAGGCGCGGCAGATGCGTTCAACCTCGCCGCTGATCAGCTCCGGGGTCCAGTCCTCGACGTCAAGCTTGCCGTTGTTGAGGCCGCCCATCAGGGTCAGCTTCGGGCCATACTGCGCCAGGAGCTTTGGCAGGTCGTTGGTGTCCACCGGACCCTGCCAGACATCGATACCCATGTCGATCATGGTCGGGACGAGGTTGGCGCTGTAGGAATCGTTGTGGTGACACACAACCTCGACGCCATTGGCCTTGAAAAAGCCGTAGACCTTCTGGTAGGGCTTCAGGAAGAAGTCCCGGAACATCTCCGGGGACAGGAAGCTGCTGATGTGGCTGCCCCAGTCGTCGTGGTGGAAGACGGCGTCGGGGTGCAGGTGCTCGACGATCTGCTCCGCCGCACGAACCTCGAAGTCGGCCAGGAAATCGATTAGATCCTGCATGGCCTCAGGCTCTTCGTAGTAGCTCACCAGCGCGTCCTCCATGCCCATGAGGTAGTGGACCTGCTCAAAGATGCCGGGCGCCATAAAGACGGCGGCCAACTGCTGGCTGCGATCGATGGCGGCATTTGTGGCTTTGGCGCGCTCCCAGGCACTCTCCGGCAGCTGTGTGGGCGGGGCCTTGACCACGTCCCGCCACTGGGTGATGTCCTTGAGGACCTTGTGGGCCTCATCGTGGACGGGAAAAGCTGCGGGCGTTCCGACTGGATAGCGCATGGTGACGCCCCAGGGATTGACGATCTCGTCGCCGGGCTTCATAATGCCGGCGCCGCTGCCGCCGATAGGCTGCATGATCATCCCCAGCGCTTCGTACTGGTTTACATAGCGGTCAGGGGACCCGCCGCGGATGGTTTCAAGGAAATTTTCACGGGGAGTGAGCATGTTCCATCGCCTCCTTAAAACATGATCTTGCTCATGCGGTCGATTTGCTCGCTGGCACACTCGTACACGCCAGGGAAGGTGGACACGCCCATGCCCTGGGTCAGGCAGGGGATGAAATAGCGGGTACCGTTGGCGCGGCAGACACGCTCGACCTCGGCCGCGACGGACTCCGGCGTCCAGTCAGGGGTGTCGATCTTGCCGTTGTTGAGGCCGCCCATGATGGTGATCTTACCGCCGTACTGCTGGAGGAGGGCGGGTATATTGTTGGTGTCGACAGCGCCCTGCCAGACATCGATGCCCATCTCAATCATCTCCGGGACGAGGTTGGCGCTGTAGGCGTCGTTGTGGTGGATGATGTACTTCACGCCATTGGCCTTGTAATAGCCGTAGATCTTTTTATACGGCTCCAAGAAAAACTCGTCGAACATCTCCGGAGACATGAAGCTAGACTGATGGGAGCCCCAGTCATCGTGGTGGAAGATGGCGTCGGGGTGGACATGCTTGACGATCTGCTCGGCCGTGCGCATTTCGAAGTCAGTGATGTAGTCGATCAGCTCATGCATGGCCTCAGGCTCCTCATAGAGGGCAATCATGGCGTCCTCCATGCCCATCAGGTAGTGGACAGTCTCGAAAATGCCAGGGGCGATCATGACCGTCAACAGCTGCTGGTCCCGGTCGACGCCGGCCATCATGCCCCGGGTAAAGTCCCAGGCGGCGTCGGGCAGGTCGGTCGCGGGGGCGTGGACGTACTTTTTCCACTCAGTGATGTCCTTGAGGACCTTGTGCTCATCGTCGAGCATGGGGAAGGGGCCGGGGGTGCCCTCCTGGAACATGAGCGTGACGCCCCATTCGTTCTTCAGGGCAACGCCCGGGCGGAGCTTACCGTAGGCGTCGCCGCCGATGGGCATCATGACGATGCCCATGTACTCGTACTGGTTGACGTAGCGGTCGGGTTTGCCTCCGGTGACGGTTTCGATGAAATTTTGGCGGGGAGTGAGCATGGCAATTCCTCCTAAATAAAAGTACATAGTTTTTTACGTCTGCGGTACAAAAAACTTTGACTATTTTCCCACGCAGAAGCGGCTGAAGATCCGGCTGACGACCTCCTCACGGAGAGACCTGCCAGTCAGCTGGCCCAGGGCATCGATGGCCGCCTCGACGTCGGTGAGCACCGCATCGGGGGTCAGGCCCTCCCCCAGGGCCTCCTCGGCCCGGTGCAGGGCATCAATGGCTCTGGCTACGGCGTCAGCCTGGCGGGCGTTGGTGAGCACGGCGCCATCCCAGGGGGCGTCCACCTCACCCACCAGGGCAGTGATGGCCTGTTGCAGGTCCTGCACGCCTTCGCCGGTCTTGGCGCACAGGCAGATGGCGCCCGCCGGCGGCACCTGCCGGCGCGGCAGGTCGCATTTGTTGCCGATGATCAGGCAGTGGGGGGCTTTGCGCGCCAGCTGCATGGCGCGCTCGTCCTCTTCGCTGCGGGGGCGGCTCAGGTCGAGGATGCACAGGGCCAGCTCGGCCTCCTGGGCGGCGGACTCGGTGCGGGCCACGCCCAGGGCCTCCACCTCGTCGGCGGTCTGCCGCAGGCCGGCGGTGTCGATGAGCCGCAGCAGGGTCCCGCCCACGCGGACCCGCTCCTCCACCGTGTCGCGGGTTGTGCCCGGGACGGCGGTGACGATGGCGCGGTCGTAGCCTGCCAGGGCGTTGAGGAGGCTGGACTTGCCCACGTTGGGCTGGCCCAGCAGCACCGTGGCCAGCCCGCTGCGGGCGATGCGGCCGCGGCGGAAGCTGTCGTGCAGGCGCTGCAGTTGCGCCTGGGCAGAGCGCAGGGTGTGCAGATAATCCTCCAGCTGGAAGGGGTCGATGTCCTCGTCGGGGTAGTCCAGCACCGCGTGGAAATGGGCCAGGATATCGATCAGCTGGTCGTGGATGGCCTCGGCGCGGGCGCGGATGGCGCCGCCCAGCTGGCCGGCGGCGTTGGCCGCCAGCTCGGCGGTATCCGCCTCAATGAGGTCAATGACCGCCTCGGCCTGGCTCAGGTCCATGCGCCCGTTGAGGAAGGCACGTTTGGTAAACTCGCCGGGGCCGGCCTGCCTTGCCCCGGCGGCGAAGAGGGACTCCAGTCCCGCCGCCAGCAGGGCCGCGCCGCCGTGGCATTGCAGCTCGGCGGTGTCCTCGCCGGTGTAGCTGTGGGGCCCGTGGGAGACCGTGGCCATGCACCAGTCGATGATCCTTCCCTGAGAGTCCTTCAGGCTGCCATAGACCAGCCTGCGGTCCGGGTAGGCGGACAGGGGCTTGCCGGAGGCGGGGGTAAACACCCGCCCCACCGCTTCGCAGGCGCCGGGCCCGGACAGGCGCAGGATTCCAATGGCGGAAGCCGCCCGCGCAGTGGCCACGGCGGCGATGAGATCTGACATTGCTGCCGCCTTCTTTCTTGAGCATCACATTATCATGTCTATCATACCACACAAGCGGCCCAATGGCAATCAAAAAACGTACGTTGTCCTCAAACAACGTGCGTCCGGCCCCACAGGGCCGCGATCTCCGCCTCCTCCAGGGGCCGCCACGCGCCGCAGGGCAGGTCTCCCAGGCGCAGCGGGCCCAGGCAAACCCGCCGCAGGCGGATGACGCTGCATCCCACGGCGCGGAGCATGCGCCGTACTTGATGGGTGCGGCCCTCGGTGAGGGTCAGGGTCCCGGCGACCACGGGGATGTCGCGATTTTTCAGCAGTTTTTCGCAGTAGCGGGGTGGGATCTGGTCCGCGATCTGGTAGAGGGTGCTTCGGCCGGTGACGGCAGCCTTGGCCGGCAGGGTCGGCCTCGGGTCCGGGGGCAGCAGCAGGCCCCGCTCCAGGCGCTCCAGCGCGGACTCGGACAGGTCGTTGGTGGCCCAGAAGGCATAGCTTTTCTCCACGTGGTGCTCCGGGCGCGTCAAGTGCGCCGTCAGCTTCCCGTCGTCGGTCAGCAGCAGCAAGCCTTCCGTGTCCCGGTCCAGCCGGCCCACGGGGTGCAGGTGCCGCAGCTGGGGCGGCAGCAGATCCAGGACGGTAGGGTGGCGGGCGTCCTGGCGGGCCGTAACCACGTCCAAGGGCTTGTGCAGCAGGATGGTCATCTCCTGACGTTTTTCTCGTACAGATACACCAGACCCTTTAGGGTCAGGTGCTCGTCGACGGTGATCTTCCGGCGGCAGTAGGGGGTGATGAGCTTGGCCAGGCCGCCGGTGGCGATGACGCCCACCGTGGTTCCGATTTCCCGCTCGATCTGGTCCAGCAGGCCGGCGATCATGGCGGCTGAGCCCAGGACGCAGCCGCTGCGCAGGCAGTCGGCGGTGTTGGAGCCGATGACGCTCTTCGGCGCGGAGAGCACCGTGGGGGTGAGCATGCTGGCGCTCTGGATGAGGGCGTCGTAGCTGATCTGGACGCCCGGGGCGATGATGCCGCCGCGGAAGCTGCCCTTACCGTCGACCACAGAGAAGCTGGTGGCGGTGCCCATGGAGACCACCACCAGGGGCAGCGGGTAGCGCGCCGCGGCGGCCACGGCGGTGACCACCAGGTCGCTGCCCACCTGGTTGGGGTTCTCCACGGCCAGATTGAGGCCCGTCTTAACGCCGGGCCCCACCAGCAGCGGCCTGCGGCCCACCAGCTGCGTCACGGCAGCCAGCAGCGGCTGGGTCAGCGGCGGGACGACGGAGGCGATGATGGCGCCGGTGGGGGTCTGATCGGCGCCGTGCAGATGCAGCAGGCCCCGCAGGGCGATGCCGTATTCATCCGCCGTGCGCTGATCCGCCGTCAGGGTGCCGATGAAGCGCTGGTCTTGGCCCTCAAAGCCGCCGACGGTGACGGCTGTGTTGCCGATATGGATCGCCAGAATCATGGATCTTGTCTCCTTCTCCTCTACACTTTCATACCCTTTGGCCTACAGCGCCCCGAGCACCTGTCCGATGGGCTGGCGCAGGACCAGATCCGCGCGCCGGTCAAAGGGCGTCTGGTCGCGGTTGATGAGCACCAACCTCTGCCCGTGGTAATAGCCCAGCAGACCCGCCGCCGGGTAGACCGTCAGGGAGGTCCCGCCAACGATGAGCAGGTCGGCCTGCTTCAGCGCGCCCACGGCGCCGGCCAGGCACTGCTCGTCGAGGGCCTCCTCGTAGAGCACCACGTCGGGCTTGACCGTCCCGCCGCACTGGCAGGTGGGGACGCCCTGACAGCGGCGGATGAACTCCGGCCCGTAGCTTTTGCCGCAGCGGGTGCAGTGGTTGCGCCAGATGCTGCCGTGGAGCTCGAAGACCCTCTTGCTGCCGGCCTTTTGGTGCAGGCCGTCGATGTTCTGGGTGATGACGGCCAGGAGCCTGCCCTCCTGCTCCCAGCGGGCCAGGGTCCTGTGGGCAGCGTTGGGCTCGGCCTCCAGGGGGAGCATCTTGTCGCGGTAAAAGCGGAAAAATTCCTCCGGATTGCGCTGGAAAAAGCTGGCCGACAGGATCTGCTCCGGGGGAAAGGCGTAGCTTTGCCGGTACAGGCCGTCCTGGGAGCGGAAATCCGGGATGCCGGACTCGGTGCTCACGCCCGCGCCGCCGAAAAAGACGATCTTCCGGGCCTGCCGGACCCAGGTTCGCAGGATTTCAATCTTCTCCACGGGCCTCGTCCTCCAATTCCTGCAGGAGCTTGCGGTCCTGCTTTGAGTCCAAGTGCAGCTTGGCGTACATATCCGGGCGGCGGGTGCGGGTGCGCAGAATGGACTGCGTGCGCCGCCACTTGGCGATGTTGGCGTGGTGGCCGGAGAGCAGCACCGGGGGGACTGAGAGCCCGTGCCAGGTCTCCGGGCGGGAGTACTGGGGGTACTCCAGCAGGCCGCTATAGTGGCTCTCGTCCTCGAAGCACTCCGGGTCTGGCAGCACACCGGGGACCATGCGGGCCACGGCGTCGGCGATGACCATGGCCGGCAGCTCGCCGCCGGTGAGGACAAAGTCGCCGATGGACAGCTCCTCGTCGACGCACTCCTCGATGAAGCGCTCGTCGACACCCTCATAGTGACCGCACACGAGGATCAGGTTCTCGTAGCCCAGCAGGCGCTTTGCCTCGCTCTGGTTGAAGGTTCTGCCCGCCGGGGACATGAAGATGGTGTGTACCGGCCCCATGGCCTCGTCGCACAGGTGCGTCCAGAGGTTATAGAGGGGGTCGGCCTGCAAAATCGCGCCCCGCCCGCCGCCATAGGGGTAGTCGTCCACCTGCATCTGCTTGTTGGTGGTCCAGTCGCGGATCTGGTGAGCCTCGATGCGGATATAGCCCCGCTCCTGGGCGCGGCCCAGGATGGACTCGTTCATCATGTCGCCCACCGAGTCCGGGAAAAGGGTCATGATGTCAATTCGCATCGGTCTGCATTCCCTCCACCAGCTTCACGCGCACGCCCGTTTCGGTGTCGATGTCCAGGACGAACTCCCGAACCACGGGGATCAGATACTCGTGCTCCCCCCGGACCACGTAGACGTCGTTGGCCGGCAGGGTCAGCACCTCGGTGATCTGGCCCAGCTGCGCGCCGGACTGGTCGAAGACCGGCAGGCCGATCAGGTCGGCGATGAACACAGCTCCCTCCTCCAGCTGAGCGCCGGCGCGGTTGATGGACACGATCTGTCCCCGCAGGGCGGCGGCGGCCTCGACAGAGTCGATGCCGGCCAGCTTGAGCAGCACCTGGGACTTGTGCACCCGGGCCTGCTCCACGGCCACAGGCCTGCCCTGGAGCAGCACCTGGTCAAAGGCCAGCAAAAAGGCGGGCTCGTCCGCCCAGGGCTCGACCTTGACCTCCCCGCGGACGCCGTGGGTGCCGACGATGCGGCCCGCTTCCAGCCATTGTTTCTGCATGGGGCAACCTCCTTTAAAGACACAAAATGCGCGGCAGTGCCGCGCATTTGCATTTAGTCCACGATCTCCATCGTGACCTTCTCGCCGCGGCGCTGGGCAGCGGCCTTGAGAACCGTCCGCATGTCGCGGGCGATGCGGCCCTGACGGCCGATGACCTTGCCCATATCCTCCTGGGCCACGCGCAGCTCCAGCAGGGTCTCCTCGCCAGGGATCTGCGTGACGCAGACAGCCTCGGGATGCTCCACCAGATTCTGCGCCATGTAGGTCAGCAGCTCTTTCATCTCAGCCATATCGGATTACAGCGCGCCGGCCTTCTTGAGCAGGGCACGGACGGTGTCGGTGGGCTGGGCACCGTTTTTGATCCAGGTCTGGGCCTTCTCAGCGTCGACAACGACGGTGGCCGGGTCGGTCAGGGGGTTGTAGGTGCCGATCTCTTCGATGAAACGGCCATCGCGGGGGAAGCGGGAGTCAGCGACGACAATACGATAGAACGGAGCCTTCTTAGCACCCATTCTGCGCAGTCTGATCTTTACCATGGGTATCACCTCTTGTTAAAATAATTCAATCTATCTCGAACAGCGCAGGGCTGTTTCGAACGATCTTACATGCCGGGCAAACCGCCCATGCCGCCAGGCAGGCCACCCATGCCGCGCATCATACGCTTGCGTTTCTTGCCGGCGCCCGTCATCTGCTTCATCATGGAGTTCATGAGCTCAAACTGCTTGAGCAGTTTATTGAGGTCTTCCACCTTGACACCGGAGCCGGCGGCGATGCGCCTTTTGCGGGAGTGGTTGAGGCAGGAAGGGTTCTCGCGCTCGTAGGGGGTCATAGAGAGGATCATGGCCTCGGTGCGGCTGAGGATCTTCTCATCCACGGTGACATTTTTAAGGGCGCCGGAGTTCATGCCGGGCATCATCGCCAGGACGTCCTGGAGGTCGCCCATGCCGCGGATCTGCACCAGCTGGTCGTAGTAATCCTGCAAGGTGAACTTGTTGCTGCGCAGCTTCTGCTCCAGCTCCTGGGCCTTTTTCTCGTCGAAGGCGGCCTCTGCCTTTTCGATGAGGGTGAGCACATCGCCCATGCCGAGGATGCGGCTGGCCATGCGCTCGGGGTGAAAGGCTTCGATCTGGTCGAGCTTCTCCCCGGAGCCTGCGAACTTGATGGGCTTGCCCGTAATGGCCTTGACGCTCAGGGCGGCGCCGCCGCGGGCGTCGCCGTCGAGCTTGGTGAGCATGACCGAGTCGATGTCGAGCCACTCGTTGAAGCTCTGGGCGGCGTTGACGGCGTCCTGGCCGGTCATGGCGTCGACGACGAGCATGATCTCGTCGGGCTCGACGGCGGCTTTGATGTTTTTGAGCTCCTCCATGAGCGCCTCGTCCACGTGGAGCCGGCCGGCGGTGTCGAGGAATACCATGTCGTTGCCGTGGCTCTTGGCGTGCTCGACGGCGTGCCGGGCAATCTCGACGGGGTTGCCCTGGCCCTCTTCAAAGACAGGGATATCCAGCTGGGCGCCGACGATTTGCAGCTGCCGGATGGCGGCGGGGCGGTAGACGTCGCAGGCCGCCAGGAGCGGGCGCTTGCCCTGTTTTTTCATCAGGCCCGCCAGCTTGCCGCCGTTGGTGGTCTTGCCCGCGCCCTGCAGGCCCACCAGCATCACCACGGTGGGGGGCTTGGAGGCGATGGTCAGCTTGGTGTCGCTGCCCCCCATGAGGGCGGTGAGCTCCTCGTTGACGATCTTGACGATCATCTGGGCGGGGGAGAGGGACTCCAGCACATCGGCGCCCACGGCGCGCTGGGTGACGGAGGCGACGAACTCCTTGACCACCTTGTAGCTCACGTCGGCCTCCAGAAGGGCCAGGCGGATCTCCCGCATGGCCTCCTTCACGTCGGCCTCGGACAGCCGGCCCTTGCCCCGCAGCTTTTTGAAAGCGGCGGAGAGCTTTTCAGTCAGTCCTTCAAATGCCATGGCTCACTCCCTGCTCAGCGCGCCGGCGGTGTCCAGGATCTGCCGGGCCAGCCGCTCCAGCTCGCCGTCGTCATAGCGGGCGCTGCGCTCCAGAATGGCTTGGGCGTCCGCGCGGATCTGCTCCAGCTCCCCGCGCATGGCCAGGAAGCGGCGGATCAGGCCGGTCTTGTCCTCCAGCTCAGTGAGGGCGGCCTCGGCCCGGACGATCACGTCCCGCACACCCTGGCGGGTGATGCCGTAATTCTCCGCGATCTCCCCCAGAGACAGGTCCTCGTTGTAGTACAGGTCATAGAACTCCTTCTGCCGGTCCGTGAGCACGTCGCCGTAGAAGTCATACAGCAGGGCCATGCGGTAGGCCTGGTTCTTCAAGGGATCACCTCCGGAGAAAACTGTAAAGCTGTTGTCCTTTACGAAAAGGTACTATACTATACGCCGCCGCGTTTGTCAAGGGGTTTGGGCAAAAAAATCCCCGCCGGCGGCGGATTTCCCGCCCCGTCCGCGCCGGGCGGTATACTTCTTCCCGCGCCGGGGAAACTTGGTAGAAAACGGCGCCCTGCCATTGGCAGGGGCGGGAGGGAGAAACGCGCATGACACAGGGGACGCACGTACCCATGGACCGGGCCCATCTGGGCCGCTTTGCCCGGAACACCGCCGGGAACCTGGCCTGGGAGGGCAGGGTGCGGGGCAGGCGGGTGTGCCGGGAGCTGAGAGACGCCCAGCGCCGGGTGATGGAGCGCCGGGCCCTTCTGGAGCGGCGCTGGTCCGGGCAGCCGGGCGCGCCGGCGGCGGCGCAGTGGCTGCTGGACAACGGCTACCTGGTCCGCCAGCTGTGCCTGGAGGCGGAGGAGGCCTTCCGCGGCGCGGGGAGTCTGCGGGGGAGCCGGCGGGAGGGGGCGCTGGTGTGCCGGGCGGCCCGGGCGGCGGTGTGGGCGGTGCCCGATCTGGACCGGGAGAAGCTCCTGGTGTTTCTGGAGCAGTTCCAGCAGGTGCGGGTCCTGACGCAGCGGGAGCTCTCCCTGTGGGTGCCGGCCATGGCCCGGGCCCTGGTGGCGCGGCTGGAGGAGCTGTGCCGCCGGGAGGGGGCCTTTGAGGAGGATGGGTGCGCCGGGGAGCTGGAGGAGCTCTTCACCGCTGCCCGGACCCTGTCCGCCGGGGACTGGGGCCCCCTGCTGGAGGGGGCCAGCCTGGTGGAGGCGCTGCTGCGCCAGGATCCGTCGGGGGATTACCCCGGGATGGACGAGGAGACCCGGGCGCGCTACCGCGCCCAGGTGTGCCGCCTGGCCCGGCGGGCGGGGCTGGAGGAGACCCAGGCCGCGCGCCGGGCCCTGGAGCTGGCCCGGGCGGGGGAGGGGAAGGGGCGCCACATCGGCTGGTACCTCTTCCGCGCCCCCCTGGGGCGGAAGGAGCGCCGGGGGGAGGGCGGGGCCTACGGGGCCGGGATCCTGGCCATCACCGCCAGCCTGAGCCTCACCCTGGCCGCCCTGCTGGAGAGCCCCCTGGCCGCCCTGCTGCTGGTGCTGCCGGTGTCCGACATTGTGAAGAACTGCGTGGACTTTCTGGCCTCCCACCTGGTCCCTCCCCGCCCCGTCCACCGCATGGAGCTGGGGGAGGGGGTGCCCGGGTCCCTGCGCACGCTGTGCGTGGTGGCCTGTCTGCTCACCGGCGAGGAGAGCGGGCAGGCCCTGGCCGGGCAGCTGGAGCGCTATCGCCTGGCCAACCGGGAGTGCGGGGAGGAGCTGCGCCTGGGGCTGCTGTGCGACCTGCCCGACAGCCCCGCCCCCATGGGGGCGCCGGAGCGCCGGCGGGTGGAGTGGGCCCGGCGGGCGGTGGAGGAGCTGAACAAAAAATACGGCGGGGGCTTCTACCTCTTTTTCCGCGCCCCCGTCTTCCACCCCCGGGACGAGCGGTATATGGGCTGGGAGCGCAAGCGGGGCGCCCTGGTGGAGCTGACGCGCCTGCTCACCGGCCGGCCCGGGGCGCTGCGGGTGCTCGCCGGGGACAAGCGGGGACTGGAGGGCACCCGGTATGTCATCACGCTGGACAGCGACACCAGCCTCAACGTGGGCGCGGCCCGAAAGCTCATCGGCGCCATGGCCCACCCCCTCAACCAGCCGGAGATCGACCCGGAGCGCCGGGTGGTCACGGAGGGCTACGGCCTGCTCCAGCCCAGGGTGAGCGTGGAGCTCCCGGCGGCCAACCGCTCCCTGTTCTCCCGGATCTTCGCCGGGCAGGGGGGCGTGGACCCCTACGGCTCCACAGCCAGCGACGTCTATCACGACCTGTTCGACCAGGGCACCTATACCGGCAAGGGCATCTTCCAGGTGGAGGCCTTCTGCCGCTGCCTGGACGGGCGCATCCCGGAGAACACGGTGCTCTCCCACGATCTGCTGGAGGGCAGCTACCTCCGCACGGGGCTGGCGGGAGATGTGGAGCTCACCGATGGCTTCCCCAGCCGGGTGAACGGCTACTTCGCCCGGCTGCACCGCTGGGTGCGGGGGGACTGGCAGCTGCTGCCCTGGCTGGGGCGCCGGGTCCCGGTGGAGGGGGGCGGGCGGGAGCGGAACCCCCTCTCCCCCCTGGCCCGATGGAAGATCCTGGACAATCTGCGCCGCAGCCTCTCCCCGGTGAGCACCCTGCTGGCCCTGGTGCTGGGCATCTGCCTGTCCGGGCGGATCTTTGCCGCCGCGGCCGCGGCGGCGGTGCTCTCGGCGGCCTCCAATCTGCTCCTGTCCGGGGCGGAGCTGGCCGCCCGGCGGGGGGCGGGCCTGCGCACCCGCTACCACTCCACCATCGTCGCCGGCTTTGCCGGGGTGATCCTGCAGACCCTGGTGCAGCTGCTCTTCCTGCCCTACCAGGCCTGGATCTGCGCCAGCGCGGCCTGCGCGGCCCTGTGGCGCTCCCTGGTCAGCCGGCGCGGCATGCTGGCCTGGGTCACGGCGGATCAGGTCCAGCGGGGCGGCGCCGGCGGGGTGGGGCAGGAGTACCGCAGGCAGTGGTTTGCCGCGGCGGTGGGCCTGGCGACCCTGCTGGGCGCCCAGCTGCGCCTGGGGGCGGCGGTGGGCGCGGTGTGGCTGCTCTCCCCCCTGGCGGCCTGGCTGATGAGCCGCCCGGCCGCCCGGCCCAGGCGGCTGTCCCAGGCGGACCGGGCCTTCCTGCTCCACCAGGCGGGGCTGATGTGGCGGTATTTTGACCGCTTTCTCCGGGAGGAGGACCATTTTCTTCCCCCGGACAACTGGCAGGAGCAGCCCGCGGCGGCGCTGGCCCGGCGCACCTCCCCCACCAACATCGGCATGGCCCTGCTGTGCGCCATGGCGGCGGCGGACCTGGACCTGATCCCCCGGGAGCGCGGGCGGGAGCTGATCGGCCGGATGCTGGAGACCACCCAGGGGCTGGAGAAGTGGCACGGCCACCTGTACAACTGGTATGAGACCGCCAATGCCGCACCCATGACGCCGAGGTACGTCTCCACGGTGGACAGCGGCAACCTGTGCGCCTGCCTCATCGCCCTGGGGGAGGGGCTGGAGGAGTGGGGGGAGGAGGAGCTCGCCCGCCGGGCCCGGGCCCTCGCCGCCGCCATGGACTTCACCCGTCTGTATGACCGGGGGCGGCGGCTGTTCACCGTGGGCTATGAGGTGGAGCGGGGGCGCCCCACCCAGGGCTGGTACGACCTGATGGCCAGCGAGGCCCGTCAGACCAGCTATCTGGCGGTGGCCCGGGGGGAGGTGGACGCGCGCCACTGGCGGCGGCTGGGGCGGATGCTGCTGCGGGACAACGACTACTGCGGCATGGCATCCTGGACAGGGACCATGTTCGAGTACTTCATGCCCAACCTGCTGCTGCCCTGCGAGGAGAACTCCCTGATGTACGAGTCCCTGGCCTTCTGCGTCTATGCCCAGAAGCGCCGCTGCGCCCGCGCCGGGGTGCCCTGGGGCATCTCGGAGTCCGCCTTCTGGGCCTTCGACGGCGCCCGGAATTACCAGTACAAGGCCCACGGCGTCCAGGCCCTGGCCCTCAAGCGGGGGATGGACCGGGAGCTGGTGGTGGCGCCCTACGCCTCCTTCCTGGCCCTGGCCCTCCCCGGCGCGGGGGCGGCGGCCAACCTGCGCCGGCTGCGGGACCTGGGGATGGAGGGGGAATTCGGCCTCTACGAGGCCATAGACTTCACCCCCGGCCGGGTGAGCGCGGCGGGAAGGGGGGAGATCGTGCGCAGCTATATGGTCCACCACCTGGGCATGAGCCTGGTGGCGGTGGACAACGCCCTCAACGACGGCGTGATGCGCCGGCGCTTCCTGGGGGAGAGCGCCATGTCCGCCTACCGGGAGCTGCTCCAGGAGCGGGTACCGGTAGGGGCCCCGGCCATGAAGCGCCCCCGGCGGGAGGGGCCGGAAAAGCCCCAGCGCGCCCCGGCCGCGCGCCTGGAGCGCGCAGGGGAGGGGTTTGGCCGCCTGGCGCCGGAGCGGCACCTGGTCTCCAACGGAGCCTACACGGTGCTTGCCGCGGACAACGGCTCCTCCCCGGCCTGCCTGGGGGCGCTGTCGCTGACCCTCTCCCGGGACGGGGAGGTGTGCGCCCCGGCGGGGGTATCGTGGTTTTTTCAGGACCGGCAGGGGGTGCGGGGACTGACCCCCGCCCCGCTGTACCAGGGGGAGGGAGAATACAGCTGGCGCTTTGCCGGCGGCGAGGCCCGGTGGACGGCGCGGCTGGGGGAGCTGACCGGCGAGACGTGGGTGCAGGTCCCGGCGGGAGAGCCGGGGGGGGTGCGGGGCGTGACCCT
>CALWWH010000013.1 GCA_944385195.1 uncultured Oscillospiraceae bacterium
GGGCAAGCCGGAGGACGAGCGCACCCCCATGTGCGGCGTGCCCTATCACAGCGCCGAGGGGTATATTGCCCGCCTGATCGCGCGCGGGTACAAGGTCGCCATCTGTGAGCAGACCGAGGATCCGGCCAAGGCCAAGGGCCTGGTGCGGCGGGAGATTGTCCGGGTGGTTACGCCCGCCTCTGTCACCGAGGCCAGCATGCTGCAGGAACGGCAGAACAATTACTTCGGCTGCGTCTACGGCGCGGGCAGCAGCTACGGTCTGGCCTTCATCGATATCTCCACCGGCGCCTGCTACGCCACCGGGGCCAACTTTGACAAGGCCTGCAACGAGCTGGGCCGCTTCGCGCCCCGGGAGGTGCTGCTGGGCGGTTCGGCGCTGGACGACGAGACCTTGCAGGAGCTTGTCCGCGAGCGGCTGGGCGCCGCCCTGACCCGAGGGCAGGATGCCCAGTTCGACCTGGAGCAGTGCTGCGCGCTCTGCCGGCAGCAGTTCCGGGAGCTGGGCGACGCGGCCCAGATGCCCGAGGTTTTGCAGGCCCTGGGCGGCCTTTTGCAGCAACTGCGGGAGCTGTCCAAGTCCGAGCTGGGGCACATCCGCCAGCTGCAATACTACGTCTCGGGGCAGTTTATGGAGCTGGACCTCAACGCCCAGCGCAATCTGGAGCTGATCCAGACGCTGCGCGGCAAGGACCGCCGCGGCAGCCTGCTCTGGGTGCTGGACGACACGAAGACAGCCATGGGCGCGCGGATGCTCCGCTCCTGGCTGGAAAAGCCGCTGCTGAGCCCCAGCCAGATCCGCCGGCGGCAGGACGCCGTGGGCCAGTTCGTCGAGCGCACCGTGGACCGGGAGGAACTGCGGGTGCTGCTGGAGAGCATCACCGACTTTGAGCGCGCCATGGGGCGCCTGTCCACGGGCACCGCCTCGGCCAAGGACTTGGCGCAGCTGGGCGCGGGCCTGGAGGCGCTGCCCGGCATCCGAAGCCGCCTGGAGGGCCTGGACGCGCCGCTGCTGCGGGAGCTGCTGGGGCAGATCGACCCCCTGGAGGATGTGCACAGCGAGCTGGGCCGCGCCATCGTCGCCAATCCCCCGGCCATCATCCGCGAGGGCGGCATGATCGCCCGGGGCTACCACGAGGAGCTGGACCGCCTGCGCGACATCCACGAGGGCGGCGATACCATCCTGCGCCAGATCGAGGAGCGGGAGCGGGAGGCCACCGGCATCCGCACGCTCAAGGTCCGCAATAACCGCGTGTTCGGCTACTATATCGAGATCCCCAAGTCCTACACCGGCCCGGTGCCGGAGCAGTACATCCGCAAGCAGACCACCGCCGCCGGGGAGCGCTACTTCACCCCGGAGCTCAAAGAGCTGGAGAACACCATCTACACCGCCCGGGATCAGATTGTGAGCCTGGAATACGAGCTGTTCTGTCAGCTGCGGCAGTGGGTGCTCGAGCAGTGGCCCCGCATCCAGCAGACGGCCGCGGCAGTGGCGCAGCTGGATGTGCTCAGCGCCCTAGCCAGCGTGGCCGTGCGGCAAAACTACGTCCGCCCGGAGGTGGATCTGTCCCCCGGCGTAGAGATTACCGCCGGGCGCCACCCAGTGGTGGAGCGGATGCTCAAAAACACCCTGTTCGTGCCCAACGACACCAGCCTGGACCAGCGCTGCCGCGTAGCGATCATTACCGGCCCGAATATGGCGGGAAAATCGACCTACATGCGCCAGGTGGCGCTGATCGTCCTGATGGCCCAGGTGGGCTCTTTTGTCCCGGCGGCGGCAGCGCGGATCGGCATCGTCGACCGCATTTTTACCCGCATCGGCGCCTCGGATGACTTGGGAGCGGGCCAGTCGACCTTCATGGTCGAGATGACCGAGCTGGCGGACATTCTCGCCAACGCCACGCCCCGGAGCCTGCTGATCCTCGACGAGATCGGCCGCGGTACCTCCACCTTCGACGGCATGGCCATCGCTCGGGCCGTGCTGGAATACACCGCCGCCCGCGTGGGGGCCAAGACGCTCTTTGCCACCCACTACCACGAGCTGACGGCCCTGGACCGGGAGCTGGAGTGCGTGCACAACTACAACACAGCCGGCAAAAAGCGCGGCAGCGACATCATCTTCCTGCGCAAGATCGTCGATGGCGCTGCGGATGAGTCCCTGGGCGTCGAGGTCGCCAAGCTGGCGGGCCTGCCTGCGGCGGTCATCACCCGCGCCCGGGCGCTGCTCAAAGAGCTGGAGGCGGCCGGCCCCGCGCCCGCTCCGCGCCGCGAGGAGCCCTCCAGTGACCAGATCATGATGGGCGACCCGGAGGCCGAGGCGCTCTGCGCCCAGCTGCGGGCCCTGAACGTGGAGACTATGACGCCCATCGAGGCGCTCAACGAACTGTATCGTCTGCGGACGATGCTGCACTGATCGGAGGAATACCATGCCCTTTGCAAGCCGCTCGCTGGAGCAAAGCCCCCGGATGACCAGGGGGGAGAAGATCTTCGGCTGGGTCTATCTGCCCTTTTATCTCCTGCTCACGCCCCTGCTCATCCAGCTGTTTCTGCGGTGGCGGGGGATCGAGTACGACATCTACAGCCTCAACCTGATCTTTTTTTATGTCAACTTCATTGCCGTGGTCATCTTCTGCCGGAAGTTCCTGATCAAGTCCCTCACACAGACCAGGCTGCTCCCCCTTGTGTACGGGGTTTTGACCGGCTACGGTCTCCACTGGCTCCTGGCCCTGGCGGTCACAGGCGTAGGTATGTTGTTCGGAGAGTATGTAAATCCTGCGGACGCGACCACCACCGAGATGATCTTGCAAAATCGCGGGATGATGACCGTCTGCGCGGTGTTTCTCGGGCCGCTGGTGGAGGAGGTTCTGATGAGGGGGCTGATCTTCGCGCCCCTGGCGCGCAGGCGGCGCTGGGTGGCCTATGTAGTCTCCACGCTGAGCTTCTCGCTGCTGCACCTGCTGGGATACGCCGGCAGTGTTCCGGTGGGGCAGCTGCTGCGGTCGATGCTCGACTATGTGCCCGGGTCTATTGCGCTGGCTGCGGCCTACGAGCGCGGGGGTACGATCTGGTCCCCCATTGCGCTGCACATGCTGATTAACCTGATGAGCGTGCTGGCGGTGGGAATGCTGGGGTGATGGTTTCCGGAGCTGGCGGCACGGCCATCTACGTGCAACACAGGAGGTGTTTTGATGCCAACGATCCAACGACTTTCCGCCCACCTGGCGAATCTGATTGCGGCCGGCGAGGTCGTCGAGCGCCCCGCGTCCGTGGTCAAGGAGCTGCTGGAGAATGCTGTGGACGCGGGCGCGACCGCTGTGACGGTGGAGATCCAAAACGGCGGCATGACCTTCATCCGGGTGGCGGACAACGGCTGCGGCATCTCCCGGGAGGATGCCGAGGTGGCCTTTATGCGCCACGCGACCTCCAAGCTGCGTTCAGAGGAGGCGCTGGGAGCCATCGGCACCCTGGGCTGCCGGGGCGAGGCCCTGGCGGCCATTGCCGCCGTGAGCAAGATCGATCTGCTGACCTCGGACGGCCAGCGGGGGACTTCACTGCGCCTGGAAGGGGGAAATGTGGTCCAGCGCAGTGAGGCCGGCTGCCCCCAGGGGACGACGATCATCGTCCGCGACCTCTTTTACAACACCCCTGCCCGGCTGAAATTCATGAAGCGCGACGCCGCCGAGGGTGCGCAGGTCCACGCGGCCATTCAGCGCCAGGCCCTGGCCAACCCTGCCGTGCGCTACCGTTTCCTGCGGGATGGGCAAGAGGTGCTCTCCACCTCCGGGGACGGGGAGCTCTACAGCGCCATCTACGCTGTCCTGGGCCGCCAGCTGGCGGTGGAGATGCAGCAGGTGAGCGGCAGCTGGGACAATGTCACCGTCGAGGGTTATGCCACTCGCCCGACGGCCACCCGCGGCAACCGCAATGCCCAGCATTTCTTCGTCAACGGGCGCTATATCCGCTCCAAGCTGCTCCAGGCGGCGCTGGAACAGGCATATCAAAACCAGTTGGCCTCGGGACGCTACCCCGGCTGCGTGCTGCATCTGCATCTGCCGCTGCACCAGGTGGACGTCAACGTCCACCCGGCCAAGACGGAGGTCAAGTTTCTGCAAGAGCAGTCGGTCTTTGACGCGGTGCACTACGGGGTGCTCTCAGCCCTGAGCAAGGCCCCCGGCAGGACCGAGGCGAGGCTCAAAGCGCCGTCTATGCCCGCAGCGCAGGCTGCATCCGAGACAAAGCCGGCCGGCCATTTCGCCCCCAGCGCGGCCCCCTCCAGCCGGCCGGGCTTCTACCGCAGCATGTCCAGCGAGGACTACCGGGCCGTGATGCAGTCCCTGGCGGACAAGCCCCCGGTTCCGGCTTCGCCGGCGGCGCAAAAGCGCATCCTGACGCCCTTCGGCAGTTCTGTGGAGCGGGAAACGCCCGCTGCACTGGCCACGCCGAAGCCCATTTTCCAGTACAGCGCTCCCGGAGAGGCGCAGCCGCCAAAGCAGCCGGCCGTGCCGCAGCCGCCGGAGCAGCCCTCGGCGCAGCAGACCATGGCGGCGCTGCCGCCAGAGCAGAGCTGGCGTCTGGTGGGCGAGGTGATGCAGACCTACCTGGTGATCGACGAGGGCGATGGGATGCTGCTCATTGACAAGCACGCCGCCCACGAGCGCATTTTGTTCGAGAAGCTCCGGGCCCAGCAGGGGCCCATGATGCGCCAGACGCTGCTGGAACCTCTGGAAGCAAACCTGAGTGCCGAGGAGGCT
>CALWWH010000014.1 GCA_944385195.1 uncultured Oscillospiraceae bacterium
GGTCATTGACCTGGGCGTCGACGTCCCCGTCGAGAAGTTTGTTGAGGCCGTTGAGAACGACCCCTCCATCTCCATCGTCTGCGTCTCCGCTCTGCTGACCACCACCATGCCTGCCATGAAGGACACCGTCGCCGCTCTGAAGGCCTGCTCCGCGGCCAACCGTATCAAGATCATGGTCGGCGGCGCTCCCATCACCCAGGCTTTTGCCGATGAGATCGGCGCTGACTACTACACCGCCGACGCCGCTTCCGCTGCCCAGGTCGCCAAGACTCTGGTGTAATTGCTGCCGGAGAATAGGGACGCTCCCTTCCATAGGGACAGTTTCTGCTACATCTGCATCACATCATCTTTTGTTCCTGTGGGGAGAGGCTGTGCTTCGGCGCAGCCTCTCGTTTCTCCGGTAAACACCGGAGCAGTTTGTTGTCAAAACGCCATAACAAATCCAGCCCCCCAGATAAAACCCTGGGGGGCTGAATTCTAACGCACCTTAGCAGCCTTCTGTTCTCACTGCGCCAGGGCCCTCCAAAGAAAAGTCACAGCCTGGGCACAGAGGTGTCTGGGTCGAAAAGGGTTGCGTGACGCCATTGGTGATACCACTGGCTTCAGCCCAGAGCGCCGCGTCATAGAAATAGTCGCCGGGATTGACATCGGTAGGAGTAAGATTCGCTTTTTCACTGCTGGTGATCCTCTCTTTTTACACACTTTTCTACCTGAGCATGAACTCTGGATACCACAGGTTATATTCAATGTATTGGGACCACATAAGTCATCTAGCCGGTAAATATACCGGAACCCACAGCGATATAGAAAAAGGCCCCGCATCAGACGATGCGGGGCCTTGGGTCTCAGCCCATCATGACCTCGGAGATGACCGCCATGACCTTGTCATGGCAGCCACCGCAGCCGGTGGAGCAGTGGGTGACCTCCTGGACGCTCTCAAAGGCCTTGAGCACATCGGAAAAGCGTCCGTTGGTCTCCAGGGCGTCGAGAATGTCGCTATAGCTGACCTGCTTACAGTTACAGACCATATAGTTTTCCTTCATATCGCATCCCTGCGCTTTCTGCTTAAAATTCGGCATTGCCGTCGCAAGTATTATAGCGCATCCTGCGGGCAGTTGCAAGCAAATTGGGAACAAATACTTCGCTCCCCTGCGGGTGCGCAGCTCCTACCCATTGATGAAGAAGTACCGTATCCTTTGTTCCGGTCAAGCTGCACCCTTATGGGCAGCCAGCGCCGCTGTGGCCATACTGCCGCTGCATCACATGACATGTGACGCCAAAGCGCTCGTTACCTGGCATGACGCCAGTGACCGTCTTGGTGATCTCAAAGCCAAAGCTGCGGTAGAGGGCCAGGGCCGGTTCGTTGCCTGCCAGGACCTCGATCACAGCCTCCGGGTTCATATGCGCCAGCGCGTAAGCCACCAGCGCCCGCCCAATGCCCCGGCGTGTAAACTGCACGTCCACATAAAGCCAGGCCAGTTCCTCCTCTGTAAAGGCGACAAACCCCGCCGCCACACCGTCATATTCGGCAACATAGAGCTGATACTCAAACAGTCCCTCCCGCCCGGCTGCGACTTTCAGCGGCAGGAAAGCCTCGGATAACCCCGCCAGGGCCAGCTCCCTGCGCCGGGCGGGGTCATGGATCTGGCACAGGCGCCCAAACTCCTCGGATTGATAGGCTCGAATTGTCGTCATCATATATCTCCCCTTCTGGTTGATTCGCCCGCAGCATCGCCTTCATCGGCCCAAGCTCAATCTTGCTTTTGCCGCAGGATTGTGATATCCTTTGATGGCAAGGAGGCGTTTTGTATGGATTCGTTGACGCGTGAGTCGGTCGCATCTGCGCTGGGGGCGCATCCCTGGGCACAGTCCATCCTCGTCGTGCCGGAGACCGGCTCTACCAACACCGCGCTCAAACAGATGGCGGCCCATGGCGCTCCCTCTGGCACCGTGCTCATTGCCGACCGGCAAACCAGCGGGCGGGGCCGCTTGGGCCGCAGCTTTGACTCCCCTGCTGGGATGGGGCTCTACCTCTCCCTGCTCCTGCGGCCGGAGATCGACGCGGCGGCCATCCCCCACGCAACGCTGCGGGCAGGATTGGCAGCGGCGGATGCTGTCGAAGCCATAGCCGGCGTTCGCCCAGGCATCAAGTGGCCCAACGACCTGGTGATGCAGCGGCAGAAGCTCTGCGGCATTCTAGCTGAGACGGGCATGGGCGCCGGCAGCCGCATCGACTGGCTGGTCATCGGCATTGGCATCAACTGTAACCAGATGGAAGCTGATTTTCCGCCGGAGCTGCGCGAAATGGCAACCTCTCTGCGCCGCTGCGGATATCCCATAGAACGCACAGCGCTGGCGGCGGAGCTGATCCGTCAGCTGACAGCCCTGCAAGCCGATCTGGCAGATCCCTCCCGCTATCTGCCCCGCTATGCAGCCAGCTGCATCACCCTGCACCAGGACGTGCAGCTGCTCCAAGGCGGCACGGCGACCCCAGCTTATGCCCTGGGCATTGCTCCCGACGGTGGGCTGATGGTGCAGCTGCGCGATGGAACCAAACAGGTGGTCGGCAGCGGCGAGGTCTCCGTCCGGGGACTGTACGGGTATGTGAAATAGCAAAACGCCCGAGAAAGAAGCTTTCTGAGGCGTTTTGCTGCTTAGTGGAATACTGACCGCGTATTACGGCTTTGCTCACTTTGCGTCGTTGGGCAGGTACGTCCACTTCATCCCCTTCTGAAACCACCAGGAGAGGCCATTGATCACAGCGCAGACCAGCGCTTCGGCCAGAAACAGGATATCCCAGACAAGGTCATCGGGATGGCCGGCGCTGAAGACATAGATCAGCTGACCGATGACCACACAAATGGCTGCCGCCGCCGTAAGGGCGGAGAAGATCATGTGCCAGTCAGGATATTTGGCGTCGTGCTCCTCGATCCACAGCTTGCTGGCGGCAACCTTCAGGGTATAGTACCCGCAGGCCAGGCTGCACAGGCAGGTCAGGCAAAAAAGCAACATCACGTAGTTAAAGCTCTCCGCCCGGTAGGAGATCATCGGCCCGGCAGGGGTGAACATCATGCCCACAGCCGCAGCGATGGTCAGGGCAAGCTGCGTCCAAAACAGGATGAGGAAGGGCGCTTTCTTCTGCTGCCGCTCCAGGGTCAACCACTGGCCGATGTAGCGGTAGCGCCCGTTTTCTTTTTTTTCGTAGAGCTTCAGGATCTCTTGTTGGCGGCTGGCTCGACTCATTGGGGCACCTCGTTTATCAGAATAGGGATAGTATATCACAGTTTTGGCGGCTTGTCGATAGGGCAGATAATCCGAGATCCCGCAGGTGCAAAAAACGCCCCCGGCCTCTGGCCAGGGGCGCGGACATATGCTGGGTACGGATTAAGCCTTGCCGGCGCAGCCCAGAACATCGATCAGCTTGTGGCGGACCAGTTCTTTGATGTTGGCGCGAGCGGGCTTGAGGTACTCGCGAGGATCGAACTTGGAGGGCTCGTCGTTAAAGAACTTACGGATGGTGCCGGTCATGGCCAGACGCAGATCGGAGTCGATGTTGATCTTGCAGACGGACAGAGCGGCAGCCTTGCGCAGCTGCTCCTCGGGGACGCCGATGGCGTTGGGCATCTGGCCGCCGTCTTCGTTGACCATCCGGACGTACTCCTGCGGGACGGAGGAAGAGCCGTGCAGAACGATGGGGAAGCCAGGCAGCCGGCGGGTGACCTCTTCCAGGACGTCGAAACGCAGGGGAGGCGGAACCAGAACGCCCTGCTCATTGACGGTGCACTGCTCGGGAGTGAACTTGTAAGCGCCGTGGGAGGTGCCGATGGCAATGGCCAGGGAGTCGCAGCCGGTCTTGGTGACAAACTCCTCTACCTCTTCCGGATGGGTGTAGTGAGATTCCTCGGCAGAGACCTTCACATCATCCTCGATACCAGCCAGAGCGCCCAGCTCGGCCTCTACCACCACACCGTGGTCATGGGCATATTCGACCACACGCTTAGTGATTTCAATATTCTCCTGGAAGGGTTTGGAGGAGGCATCGATCATAACGGAGGTGAACCCGCCATCGACGCAGGACTTGCAGGTCTCAAAGTCGGGACCATGATCCAGATGCAGCGCAATGGGGATGTTGGGGCACTCGATGACAGCGGCCTCCACCAGTTTCACAAGATAGGTGTGGTTGGCATAGGCACGGGCGCCCTTGGAAACTTGCAGGATCACAGGAGCATTGACCTCGTTGGCCGCCTCCGTGATGCCCTGGACGATTTCCATATTGTTGACATTAAAAGCACCGATGGCGTAACCGCCTTTGTATGCCTTTTCAAACATATCCTTTGTAGTAACAAGGGGCATAACTCATATCCTCCCATATTCTAAAGAATGTACTTATATCTTACCACTTTTTTGTGAAAATGCAACTGTTTACAAAACCAAAAAGTGGTGATAGACTATAAAAAGATTTGTTGAATTGGAGGTAACCTACCAATGAAAGAACTCAAAGGAGCCTGCATCATCGGCCAGTCCGGCGGCCCCTCTTCTGTCATCAATTCCAGCGCTTACGGCGTGATCCGTACGGCCCTGGATAACCCCATGATTACCAAGGTCTATGGCGCGGAGCACGGAATCAAGGGGGTTCTCAACGATCGTCTCTTCGACATGGGTGACGAGGACCCCAAGGAACTGGAGCTGCTGAAGTTCACCCCCTCCTCCGCACTGGGTTCCTGCCGCTACAAGATTGCGGATCCTGATGTGGACGATACAGATTACAAGCGCATTTTGGAGATCTTTCAGAAGTACGACGTCCGCTATTTCTTCTACAACGGCGGCAAAGGTCTTTTTATCTGGCCTGAGATCGGAAGAGCGTCGTGTAG
>CALWWH010000015.1 GCA_944385195.1 uncultured Oscillospiraceae bacterium
TTGCCCATCTGCCCGGCCATGATGGCGCTGCTGACGGCGACGGGAGAGCCGTAAAGGGCGGCAAGACCGGCAAATTCGCCGGGGGTGAGGGTCAGCCAGCCGCTGAGGTGAAAGCCGGCGGCGATGACAAGGCCCAGCAGGGGAGCGATCACCGTGCGGCCCAGGACGCCCAGCACCAATTGCTTGCGGATGCCGTGAATGGCGCTGAAGCTGAACTGCCCGCCCAGGACCAGCATCGCCAAGGGGGAGGCCAGGTTCCCCAGGTCCTCCAGGGTGCTGTACAGCCAGGGGAGATCCTCTGCGATGGTAAACACCGGCGCGCCGGCGGCGTCTACAGGGATGAAGCTGCGGATGACCAGCACAACCAGCGCCAGCGCCACACCCTGGATGATGGGCACGCGGACGATGTCACCCAGGAGTTTCTTTACGCTGGGGCGCTTCGCACCGCTGAACAGCGACAGAGAGATGACCGCCAGAATATTAAACACCGGGATGGTAAAAGCTGAGAGCAGCGAGGCTGAGGCGCGGCCGGCCAGGCCGCCGATGGAGTTGGCCAGGGGCAGGCCGATGACGGCGAAGTTGGAACGGTAGGAACACTGGATGATCACGCCCTTCTGCCGCCGGTCCGGGGTGAAGAAATGCACCAGCACCAGCGCCAGGGCGAAGAACAGCAATACCGTCAGCGTACCCAGCAGGACAAAACTCCAGCGAATCGAGTCCAGGCTCTCAATCTCATAGACATTGCAGAAGAGCATTACCGGCAGGCCGACCTTGAAGACGAATTTGTTCGCGACGGTCAAAAAATTGTCGTTGAACATCCCAATCTGCCGGAAGAAATAGCCCAGAGCGGTCAGCAGGAGGATTGGCGCGACGGCGTTGAAGGAAAACTCAACCGTGCCAAGCATCCTCACTCACCTCCGCCACAGCTGGGGCAGGCGATATAACCCTGACTCTTGGCCAGAGAACGGTTGTAGGCCCAGAAGGTACTGCTGTTGAACTTCGGGCAGTCGTAGCTGTGGTAATAATTTGTATTGTCATCCTGGACGAATACAATATAGCTGTCCAAAAAGTCGGCCTTTTTCTTGTAGGTCAGGTAGAGCGTGGTGTCCGGACCGGTGCCGCCGTCTGCATTGTTGCGGTAGTTCTCCACCAACAGGTCGTAGCGATCTTGTAGATCCTCCAGCTCATATTGGAGGTTGTCGCGCTCCTGGGTGAGCTGTTCTAGGGTTTCATCGAGTTCTTTGCGCTCCTCGGTCATGGTCTTGTTGGCCTCTTCCAGCGCGGTGACCTGGGCCTCCAGGGATTTCTGGTCGCCCTCCAGCTGACGCAGCTCCTGCTCCAGGTCGGCGACCTGCTGGATGTAGTTGGAGGTGTTTTGGCTGTGCTCGCTGTCGGCCGCGCCCAGTTGGCTGTCCAGCTCTCGGATTTGCTGGCGCAGCTCATCATTGGCGGCTTGCAGGGAGGCAATGTTGTCCTCCAGGGTTTGGGTCTGGCCTTCGTTGAGACTGAGCTGATAAGCCCGGCGATCCAGTTCCTCCTGCTGTACGCGCAGCTGCGCTATGGCAACGCTGCGCTCATGGGAAGAGCTGACGATATAAATGATGAGCCCGATGGATAGGATGGCAACAAGACACAGCGCCGTGATGAGCGTGATGACGCCCTTGCTCCATCGGCGAGAATAGAGATCATTCATAACAGGAAACCTCCTTGCATTGGTGTGCCGTCTCTATTATAATAGATAACATGGCGGGTGTAAACCCAAACTTGCCATAGTGTGTCAGGAGGTTTTTTCATGGAATGGGTATGGATCACGGCTCTGGGTGTGGGCATGGCGACCGTATTGGGCGCAGTGCTGGGGTTTGCCATTGGGGAGCTGCCGCACCGGTTTAACGACTTGATCCTGGGCTTTGCGGCCGGCGTCATGCTCTGCGCGGCAGTGCTGGGCTTGATTGTCCCGGCGGTGGAGCAGGGCGGCCGCTTCGGCGGCATCATCGCCGTCGCAGGCGTGGGGTTGGGCGCGCTGACCCTCTCACTGCTGGATCGTTTTACGCCCCATTTACACAAGCTCGTGGGCGTCGATGAGGAGAATCATGCGGATTCTTCATTAAATAAGGTTGTGCTCTTCGTCATTGCCGTTGGCCTGCACAATCTGCCCGAGGGTGTTGCCGCCGGCGTCAGCTTCGGCACCGGGGAGCTGGCAGACGCGCTGACCGTCGCCGGGGGGATTGCGCTGCAAAACATCCCCGAGGGCATGGTCATCATTGCACCACTGCTGATGGTGGGCGTCAGCAGGCGCCGTACCTTCCTGATCGCGGTGTCTACCGGCGTTGTTGAAGTTGTCGGTACGCTGCTGGGCTACTTTGCAGTTTCCGTTGTGACGGGAATTCTGCCCATCGCCCTGGCCTTTGCCGGCGGCGCGATGCTCTATGTCGTCTCGGACGAGATGATCCCCGAGACCCATAGCCACGGCTACGAGCGCGGCGCAACCTGGGCACTGCTGGCGGGCTTTGCACTGATGCTGCTGGTGGACGCGTATCTAGGGTGAGAAGCGCGAGGCGCCTACTAGATATGCAATATGCAAGATGCTGCCGGCGATCTTTCATCATCCGCGGCTGGCAGACAGACGGGGCAGACGCAGGAGGGAAGGGTGCTTCCTGGAAACGGATCCAACAACTTTGCGAATTTCTGCGGTGGGAAACTTGCAAAGTCCACCCGTGGCGCATAAATCGCAAAATTTGTCCGCGTGAGAGAGTAAATTTTGAATAAATAGTGAAAATCACAAGAAAAGGGCGATAAAAAGCTCTTATCGTGTAAAAAATTGTAGTTGATTATTGACCAAAACCGTGCTACAATAAAGAACATCTTAAAGACAGCTGTCCGCGTAGCTCGTTCACTTTAACTTGGTGAAGCGAAATAAGACAGGCGTCATCCTGCAATTCCTTTGGTTATAGCTGCCTGATATGATGGTGCTCAGGTCAGTTATAATATAAATCAATTCTAGGAGGATACTCAAATGCGCAAACTGTTCGCACTGCTGATGGTTGCCTGCATGCTCCTGGGCCTGGTGGCCTGTGCCAGTGAGCCTGCATCTGGCACAACCGACACCCCTGCAACCGACACCCCCGCGACTGACACCCCTGCGACCGATACCCCCGCTGAGACACCGGCTAAGCCCGTAGAGAATAAGATCATCTACGGCGCCACCACCGAGTTGGGCGGTGACTTTGGTTTCTCCCTGTGGACCAACGGCGCCACCGACGCCATGGTTTGGCGGATGACCACGGAGTATAACCCCGTCACCACCGACCAGAACGGCGCCTACGTCATTAACCCCACCGTCGCCAAGAACATTGAGTCCACCGAAAATGAGGACGGCTCCAAGACCTTCACCATCACCATCAACGACAACCTGGTCTTCTCTAACGGCGACCCCATCACTGCCAAGAACTTTGTTGCTTACCGTCTGTTCGCCAGCTCCAAGGTTGCCTCTGAGCTGGAGGTCGGCTCCAGCACCTACCTCGACTATGTCGGCGGCAAGGAGTACTATGATGGCGAGGCTGACACCTTCACCGGTCTGCGCCTGATCGATGAGTACACCTGGTCCATCACCGTCCGCGCAGATAAGCTGCCCTACTTCTACGAGAACACCTTTATCTCCGCTTATCCCTGGCACATTGAGACCTGGTTCGGCGAGGGCGCTGACGTCCTGGACGACGGCAACGGCTGCTACTTCGCCATCAACGGCGACGCCGCCGCTTTCACCGCCGACGCGGTCAGAGATTCTGTCATGGCCTGCCGCAACATGGTGGACTCCTCTGTCCCCACTGCTGGCCCCTACAACCTGCAGAGCTATGACAAGTCCGCCAAGCAGGCCACGCTGGTGATTAACGAGAACTACGCCGGCAACTTCGAGGGCCAGAAGCCTTCCATCGAGACCATCGTCATCGTTAAGGCTGAGGAAGAGACCTGGGCCGACGCCATCCGCACCGGCGAGTTCAACTTCTACGACACCATCACCGACGGCACCGAGATCAACACTGCGCTCGACATCATCGAGAACGAGGGCGGCTTCGAGTACGTCCAGTTCGACCGCGCTGGTTACGGCATCATCCAGTTCATGTGCGACTTTGGCCCGACCCAGTTCGTCGAAGTTCGTCATGCCATCGCCTACCTGCTCGACCGCAACGCCTTTGCAAACACCTTCTGCCAGGGCTGGGGCTCTGTTGTTCACGGTCCCTACGGCATCGCCCATTGGCAGTATCAGGACTCCAAGGAGTTCCTGGCTGACAACCTCAACACCTACTCCTACAGCCCCGACATGGCCAACCAGGTCCTGGATGAGGGCGGCTGGACCCTGGCTGCCGACGGCTCCGAGTGGGGCGGCACCGGCCTGCGTTACAAGGAAGTTACCGCTGAGCAGGCGGAGAATTATGAGGACTACTGCGTCAACGTTGACGGCAAGATCCTGATGCCTCTGAGCATTGAGTGGGCCTCTTCCGAGGGCAACGCAGTTTCCGACCTGATTGCCACCATGCTGGTCAAGGGCAACGACATCACTGCTGCCGGCATGCAGATCAACCAGGCCACCATGGACTTCTCCGCTCTGCTGAGCTACCTGTATCGTCAGGATCAGTCCGGCACCGGCGGCGACTACACCATCCCGACGTATGGCATGTTCAACCTGGCTTCCAATTTCGAGAACACGGTTTATGACGCTGCTTATTACTGGACTGGCGACCCCGACATGGTCGCTCAGGGCTTCAACTCCAACTACCTGTTTGACCTGGGTGAGGGCGGCCTGGACGACCTGTCCATGAGAATGGTCTATGGCGTCGATCCCTCCGACACGGAGACCTACCTGGAGATCTGGCAGCAGTACATCCTGCGCTGGAACGAGCTGCTGCCCGGCCTGCCCCTGTACTCCAACGTGTACGTCACCATGTACCCGGATTATCTGGAGAACTACAACCAGGGCGCCTTCTGGGGCTTCAACCAGGCGATCCTGTACGCTTCTATCCCCTCCGCTCAGTAATTTCTGACGCAGGGCTGCAAGCTCTCTGTCAGGCATGACAGATGGGGACGGACACCCTGTGGTCCGTCCCCATTTTCGCACAGCAGGTGAGTGACTGTGCGTGCGCCCCAGCTGCTGTGGGAAAATGGGGCTGCGCTGGAATGCACCCCATCACTTAAGCAACTACCCTATACTCATTCAGCAATCAAATTCGGGAAATGGACGGTGTGCTACTTTGAAAAAATATATTGCAAAGCGTTTGCTGTATATCGTCGTCGTCTTCCTGGTCGTTTCCGTCATTATGTTCGCTCTGTTTAACCTGATCCCCGGCGATCCGGCTCGTACCCAGCTCGAACCACTGAGGAAGGACATGAGACCCGACGAATACGAGGCTCGCTATCAGGAGTTACGTGAACAAATGGGCCTGAACGACCCCATTATCGTGCGCTATGGCCGCTGGATCGGATTCCTGCCGGAAAAGGGAACCACCGACTGGAACGGCCTGCTGCAGGGCAACCTGGGCTTCTCCCAATACCACAAGCAGGACTGCACGACGGTTATGGCCGAGCCGATGAAGAACACCCTGCTGTTTAACATCTTTACAGTCGTTCTGACCCTGTCCATTACGATTCCACTGGGCATTGTCTGTGCCGTCAAGAAAGGCGGCAAGCTAGATCAGACGGTGCAGGTGGTCACAATCCTGGGCTATAGTATTCCGCAGTATATTTTTGCGCTGCTGTTCGTCTTTGTCTTTGCGGTTTTGCTGCGCTGGTTCCCCGTCAACGGCGCCAAGACCCCGGGCAGCAACTATGTGGGCATGCAGGCCTTCCTGGACAAGATGTACTATATGTGTTTGCCCATCATCGTCTCCGTCTTTGGCGGCCTGGGCGGCATGTCTCGTTATGTGCGCGCAGCCATGACCGATGCGCTGTCTATGGACTGCATCCGCACTGCCCGCGCCAAGGGTGTGCGCGAGAAGGTTGTCATCTACTCTCACGCTTGGAGAAACGCCCTGCTGCCAATCATTACCTCCATCATTGGCTGGTTCCTGAGCATTTTCTCCGGCTCTCTGGTCCTGGAGAACGTCTTCTCCCTCAATGGCATGGGCAAGCTGTATATTCTGGGTCTGAACAACAACGACTCCGAGCTGTGTCTGGCCATCCAGATGTTCTATACCATCATTTCCCTGGTGGGCAACCTGATCACGGACCTGGCGTACGGTTTCGTTGATCCCCGGGTCCGCGTGGATAAGTAAGGAGGGTAGGCTACAATTATGGCAAAGAAGGAAAAAAAGCAGTCTACCTTTGGTATGGCACTGCGTCAGATGTTCGGCATCAAGCCGAAGAAGGAACTGTCCTATCAGGAGGAGGAAGCGCTGCAGAGTCCTCTGCGCGTTGTCGTTCGTAATTTTGTCTCCAAGAAGAGCGCAATGTTTGGCCTGATCGTGTTTTTGATCATCTTTATAATCATGATGGTCGGCCCGATATTTTTGCCCATTGACCTGGGCTATTCCGACAGCTCCTTGGTCAACATTGCTCCGGGCTACGATATGATGAAGGTCCCTTCGGAGTTCATTGAGAACGGCATCCGCGATATTGCCCCCGGTGCAACCTACGGACTCGGCGTTGACGAAAATGGCAAGGTGTACACTTGGGGTAAAACGAAGATCTCTTCGGCCATTGACCTGTCCGATATCCCCGAGGAGGTTCAGGCGGCGGACATCATCGATATCTCTGCCGGAATGGACCACGTTGTGGCGCTGAGCTCTGACGGAGAGCTGTTCGTCTGGGGCAACGACCGCCTGGGTCAGGCAAACTTCCAGATGAACTCTGAACTGAACAATGCCCTGCGGCAGAACAAGAAGGTTGTCCAGCTGGAGGCCTCTAACCAGTTCTCTGCGATCCTCTTTGAGGATGGGAATATGTACCTCTGGGGCAACGCTGCCATCGCCGACATTGAGATGCGCAGCAAGGAAAAGCTCGAAGAGGGTGATACCCGCGAGCCCCGGCAGTTCCAGGGCAATGTGGCGAAATTTGCCCTGACTGACTACGGTTATATCATTCTGCTTAAGGACGGGACGGTCGCCTATTCTGGTTTTAATAAGGACTCCCCCCTGCTGCAGTTCATGCCAACAGAGCTGTATGACGGCTCTGTGAAGGTGGTTGATATTGTTGCCACCTCCCAGGGCGCTGCTGCTGTGGATGAAAACGGCAAGGTCTATGTCTGGGGCAACGCCACCCACGGCGAAAAGGACGTCCCTGAGTTTGAGGGCAAGATCGTCGAGTTGTATGCCGGCCGCTATCACCTGACTGCACTGCTGGATAACGGCGACGTCATCTCCTGGGGTGATAACACCTTTAAGCAGTCTTCCGTCCCGGATAAGGTGAATAACGCTCAGATCGAGACCATCTACGCCGGCGCGCACCAGAACTATGCGGTTACGACTGAGGGTAAGGTCCTGACCTGGGGCCTGAAGGGCTATCTGTGCGGCACCGACGAGCTGGGGCGCGACATCCTGACCCGTATCGTCAACGGCGGTAAGACCACCATGACCGTCGGCGGTCTGGCGGTGGTGATCTCTACCATTATCGGTATTATCATGGGCGGCATGGCCGGCTATTTTGGCGGCAAAGTCGATATGCTGCTCAGCCGTGTGGCTGAGGTCATCGGCGGTCTGCCCTTCCTGCCCTTTGCGCTAATCCTGTCAAACGTCATGGGCACCAAGGTCGATCCCAACGCAAAGATGTATATTATCATGGTGGTTTTGGGCGTCCTGTCTTGGGTCGGCACCTTCCGCCTGGTCCGCGCACAGATCTTCAGCCAGCGCGAGCAGGAGTATGTCACTGCTGCAAAGTGTTTGGGCGTCCGGGAGCGTACCATCGTGCTCAAGCACATCGTCCCCAACGTCATGAGCGTTCTGCTGGTGTCCATCACCCTGAACTTCGCGACTTGTATGCTCACTGAGTCTAGCCTCTCATATCTGGGCTTTGGTATTCCGCTTCCCCAGCCGACTTGGGGTAATATGCTCAATGGCGCCAACAACTCTATCGTCATCCAGCAGTACTGGTGGCGCTGGGTCTTTACCGCTGGTATCTTTGGCCTGTGCACGATCTGCATTAACCTCATTGGCGATGGTATGCGCGATGCCATGGATCCCAAGAACAATTCTCGCTAAAGGAGGACGTAGAAAATGGCACTGCTTGAAACAAAAAATCTGCATACCTTCTTTACGACCCGCCGGGGCATCGTCAAGGCTGTCAACGGTGTATCCTACTCCATAGAGCCCGGTAAGACACTGGGTGTCGTCGGTGAGTCGGGCTCCGGCAAGTCCGTTGCCGCAATGTCCATCCTCCGTTTGATCGACTCCAACGGCTATATCGATTCCGGCGAGATCCTCTTCAACGGTAAGGATCTGACCAAGATCTCCATGAACGAAATGTACACCGTTCGTGGCAACGAAATTTCCGTCATCTTCCAGGAGCCCATGACCAGCCTGAACCCGGTCTTTAACGTGGAGCGGCAGCTGTCTGAGCCCTTTATCCTCCACCAGGGGATGAGCAAAAAGCAGGCCGCCAAGGAAGCCATCCGCCTGCTGGCTGATGTCAAGATCCCCAATCCGGAGCGCGTGGCGAAGCAGTATCCCCATCAGCTTTCTGGCGGTATGCGTCAGCGCGTCATGATCGCTATGGCCCTGGCCTGCCAGCCCCGCCTGCTGATTGCCGACGAGCCCACGACTGCGTTGGATGTGACCATTCAGGCGCAGATCCTACGCCTGATGAATGACCTCAAGCGTGAGCACGGCACGGCTATTATGTTCATCACCCATGACCTGGGCGTCATCAACCAGATGGCCGATGACGTGGCAGTGATGTATTGCGGCCAGGTTGTCGAGCATGTTCCTGCTCGCGTGCTGTTCTCCCGCAATGCCAAGTTCTCTCACCCCTACACGGAGGGCCTTTTGGCCTCAATCCCGCGCCTGGACACCGATGCGGAGCGTCTGGAAGCCATCCCCGGTGCGGTTCCCCATCCGCTGGATCTGCCCAAGGGATGTAAGTTTGCACCCCGCTGCAAGTACTGCACCGAAAAGTGCATCAACGAAGAGCCCGAGATGATCCCTGTCGCAGAGGGCCAGGAAATCCGCTGCTTCTATCCCGATAAGGAGGCGCGTCATGGAAAATAAAAAGAACGTTCTGCTCCGAATCAGCAACCTGAAGCAGTATTTCCCCACCGGCAAGAAGGGCATGTACGTCAAGGCCAACGACGGCATCAGCATTGATATCTACGAGGGCGAGACCTTCGGGCTGGTTGGCGAGTCCGGCTGCGGCAAGTCCACCCTGGGCCGAGCCATTTTGCAGGTCTATAAGCAGACTGATGGGCGCACCATGTATTATGGGCGCAGCCGCGACGAGATTGCCCCCGGCTATATCAAGGACACCATCAAGAATCTGGAAAAGCGTCTTGCTAAGCGCCAGGAGCTGGATAAGAAGCTCGCTGCCTTGCAGGCTGAGTATGACAAGCTGGACGAGTCTGCTCAGTATGCCAAGCACGAGGAGCTGCGCGTGGCCAAAAAGGAGGCCAACGACGCCCTGCTGGACGTTGCCACCATCGTGGGCGGCCTCATGGTCTCCAAGGATCTGGGAGCGGTCAAGGCCATTTTCCTGGAAGAGTACAATCTGGCTGCCAAACTGCGCGCGGCCAGCCTGAAGCATGCGGATCTAAAGCTTCACTATGATGACGCCGCCTATGCGCTGAAGAAGGCCAAGGAAAAAGGCAAGTCCGGCAACGGCAATGCGGTTCAAAATGCGAAGAACAAGCTCGATGCCTGCGAGAAGAACATGGCCGAGATTAACAAGCAGCTCGATGAGGTCCGTGCTCGTATTGACGATATGCGCAAGCCCATGCAGGACGATCCCGAGTTCCGGAAATACGAGGCCTATCGGGATGACGGCATCGACCTGGCCCGTCTGACCTACAACGAGATGCGCTCCCTGCGCAACGACTTGCAGCTGATTTTCCAGGACCCCTATTCCTCCCTGAACGCCCGTATGACGGTTGGCCAGATTATTGGCGAGGGTATGATTGCCCACAAATATTTCCGCCGCAATGACGACCGCATGAAGGAAGAGGTTCTGCGTGTCATGGAGCAGTGCGGACTGGCCGACTACTTCCTGCACCGCTATCCCCACCAGTTTTCGGGTGGTCAGCGTCAGCGCATTGGTATTGCTCGCTCCCTGGCGCTCAAGCCCAAGTTTGTCGTTTGCGATGAGGCGGTTTCTGCGCTGGATGTCTCCATTCAGGCACAGATCATCAACCTGCTGCAGGATCTGAAGGACCAGCAGAATCTGACCTACCTGTTTATCACCCACGACCTGTCTGTTGTCAAGTACATTTCCGACCGCATCGGCGTCATGTACTTGGGCAGTATGGTTGAGCTGGCTCCGTCTCAGGATATTTTTGACCAGCCGCTGCATCCCTACACGGAGGCGCTGCTGGATGCCATTCCCACTGTGGAAGAGGATGCCAACCGTGAACCCCTGGTGCTCGAGGGCGATATCCCGTCCCCGGTCAACCCGCCCAGCGGCTGTAAGTTCCACACCCGCTGCAAGTATTGCACCGAGATCTGCACAAAGGTTGTCCCTGAGCTTGAAGAGGTCGCGCCGGGTCATTTCGTTGCCTGTCACCATCGCCTGAGCGAAAAGAAGTGATCTGATGAGCGACGAGTATAAGAACGACCAGGCCCCCGCCGAAGCGCAGGACCCGGTCACTGCCGAGCAGGAACGCTATGCCCACCCGGAGTTTTATACCCCGGAGCGCACCGAGCCCAATCTCCAGGTCGAGAAACACGACCTGCCAGCGATGATGTGCTCGGCATACCTCGTGATTCTCCCTGCCTGTGTTCTGGCGATCCTCGCCATCTGCCTGGTAGGCTATTTGCTGTTCAGCTAAGCTAAGCGCCCCAAACCAATCGGTTTGGGGCGCTTTTGCGCGTCTGCGGTGATGCAATGCCTCACAGTTCGTATTCCAGAACGCCCCAGTCGGTCTGCTGCCGGCGAATGGCGGTGGACTTGGAGAGCGCGGCAATTTCCTCGGCGGTGACCGAGCGGCCCAGCTGGCCGGAGAGGAACAGCCCCTCACTGACCAGCATGGTATTTAGTGCCAGCCAAGGCGTGTCGTAGCGGGTTTCGTCGCTGAGATCTCCGCTGAGGTAGGCCATCCAGTGCAGATGGTTGTCGTTATAGATACTGATGCCAGGGTTGGCAGCCTCCTCGGCCCGGGCGTTAGAGGCACAGCGCAGGTCGACGTCGACCTCTCTGCCGTTCTGGTAGCCGTAGAAGTACAGCTCTGGCTCCCGGGCGCCCATCATGGGCATGTTGGCGCTGCGGGCCAGTTTGCCGCCGCCGGAGTCGACGTTCAGAAACTTCAGCCCGCCCTTGCTGCCGGCAATGAAGGTGTCGCCGATTTTGTCGATATTGATGGCCCAGGGCTCGATGATGTCCAGACTCAGGCCGCCTTCGTACTTGGCCAGCCCGACGCCCAGCTCTTCAACCTCAAACTTGCGTCCTTCCAGCAGGCGCTCGTCGATCTCGACCTCCTGATAGGTGGCGCCGTAGACGCTCTCCAGCTTGGGGATGCCGGTGACAAACAGCAGCTGGGAGATGTGGTACACACCCATGTCAAACAGTGCGCCGTGTTCAGCATAAAACTTGCTGTAAAAGTCCGGGGAGAGCCCTTTCATATCAAGACCAGGCCGGCCCTTGCGGCGGCTGCCCACAGAGCGCATGTGGTAGACCTTTCCCAGCTCGCCGCGGGTGATCATGTCCCGGGCCATGCGGGTTTGCAGGTTGTAGATGGAGCTGATCTGGATGGCCAGCTTCTTGCCATAGACCTTCTGGGCGTCATAGAGCAGCTTTGCATCCGCATAGGAGCCCGCCATGGGCTTCTCACAGTAGCAGTGCTTGCCGGCGCGCATGACCTCCAGAGAGATGGGCACGTGCAGATTGTTGTGGACGCAGACGTCCACAGCGTCGATGTCGTCCCGCTTAAGCAGGTCGCGGAAGTTGCGGTAGCTGTTGCTAACCCCATATCGGGCGCTCCAAGCGGCCAGCTTCTTCTCGTCCACGTCCGCGACGGCAACGATTTTTGCCTGAGGGATCTTGCTCCAGACGGTCATGTGCCGGTGGGAGATGACGCCGGCGCCAATGATACCAATGCGCATTTCTTTCATGGGTGGGCCTCCTTTGATTTTTGTGTGATAGAGCCATTATACCATGACGGAGCGCCTCAAAAAAGTATTATTTTTTAAATTTATGAGATAGGATTCTATCAGAATCGCAGACAGACTGTAAAAGTCCGTCTGCGATTCTTTGTCCTATGCAGCCTGCATAGGAGCAGAGCTACTTTGCGGTGGTATCCTCAGGCAGGAGTAAGCCCAGGGCTTCTTTATAATCTCCCAGGGCGGTGCGGTACCAGCGAACCTCGTCGCCCAGCGTGACCTTTGCCAGCCATGGATAGCCGTAGATGGTCACGCGGTAGTCGTCCCGAATACAGAATTCGAGACTGCCGGGGCTGGGCGGGGTCCTGGGCGTGAAGCGGCGCTCGGTCCACTGGACACTGCTGAGATAGTCGTAAAGGCGCTGGCCATCGACCTGGCCAGGCTGGATGAGGGCAAGGCCTTCCTCCTCAGATTTGGGGTAGTAGATAAAAGGCAGCGTCTGCGTCTGCGCGGCCAGGTTGGCGGCGTTTTTGTAGCTAAGCCCAGAGAGATCTGGTTCGGTGCTGCGGCGATCAAAGGCGCACAGGCCGAGCACGGCCACGCAGAGCGCCACCGAGACGGCAATCACCCAGGGGGCGGCCTGCTTCCAGCGGGAGAGGTTGCGGATGCGGCTCTTGGGACTGCCCTCTCCGAAGGCCAGCGCTGTGGGGATGCGCCGCCCAGTGGCGAAACGCAGCAGCGCCGCGGCGTAGTCCGCGCGGATCTCTGGCCCCAGGGCCTTTAAGACGGCCTCGTCGCAGCGCAGCTCGAGATCGCGGCTGCTGAGGATAAAAGCCAGCCATACCAGGGGATTGAACCAGTGCAGGCACAGGGCAAGATAGGCCAGCAGCTTCCAGACTTGATCCCTGCCGCGCAGATGGGCCTGTTCATGCAGCAGAACAAGGCGCTGCTCTTCCTGGCTCAGGGAGGAGCAGAGGTAGATGCGCGGCCGGAAGAGCCCCAGCACAAAGGGCGAGGCAATGCGGTCGGCCAGCCAGAGGTTTTGCTCCAGCCTGATTGCGCCGGTCAGCTTCCTGCGCAGGCGCAGGTAGGAGATCAGACCCCAGAGGAGCATTGCCAGGACGCCAAAGGCGTAGATTGCACTCAGCCAGAGGCTTGCCGGTGCCTGGCAGGTGATATAGGCGCTGGTGGGGCTCAGCTGGCCCAGCTGGCTGACGATCTGCTTTTGCAGCGGCGTGTCGTAGGAGGAATAGAACACGATCCCAGGCAGCATGGCGTCCAATGCGCTGGCGCGGAGCGCCGGCAGAGCGGGAACGAGGCTGACCGGGCTTTCCAGCGAGACTGGACAGAGCAGCCGGAACAGAACCACCATCCAGAGAAGGCAGGTAATCCATTTAGGCGCGCGTTTGAGCGCCAGCCGGGCGGCCAGGACGATTCCAATGACGGCCGACGCGCTCAGACTCATGTGTAGCAGATGGGGGAGCAGGTTCATGGCTGCGCCTCCCTCATGTGGTCGATGATGGCCTGCAACTGGTCGATCTCTGCCTCGGACAGACGCTTGCGCGTGCCAAAGGCCGCCACAAAGGCAGGCAAAGAGCCGTCGAAACTGTCGTTTACAAATTGCTCGCACTGATGGGCATAGAATGCCTCGCGAGTCAGAAGGGCAGTGACGCAGCCCTTTTGATTTTGAAACAGCCCCCGCTGGCACAGGCGCTTGAGGACGGTGTAGGTGGTGGATTTTTTCCAGCCCAGGGCTTCCTCGGCCAATTTGGCCAGCTGCGGCGAGGAAATGGGCTCGTGGGCCCAGATGATGTCCGCAAAGCGGGACTCGATGACGCCAAGATGTAACTCAGACATGATATTTGGCCTCCTTTTATTCTACTTGCTGTAGACTGTGAAACCATTCTACAACAAGTAGAATGGTTTGTCAAGCCCCTTTTGCCGGCCTGGCAGGGGCGTGGGGCTCTTGCGCCTGGATCGAAAAACTGCTATACTACTGCCAAGGAGGCGATTGACAATGCAATATCGCAAGGATCGCTACGGCCGGGAGCTGTCCATCCTCGGCTTTGGATGTATGCGCTTTGAGCGCAGCATGGGAGGCATCGATCTGGACAAGGCCCAGGCGCAGCTGATGGCCGCCATCGACGGCGGCGTGAACTATCTGGACACGGCCTATATTTATCCCGGCAGCGAGAGTGCTGTGGGTGAAATTTTGGAGCGCACAGGCCGCAGGGATGAGGTCTACATTGCCAGCAAGCTGCCCCATTATCTGATCAAATCCATCGCGGGGGCCGAAAAGCTTTTTCGGGAAGAATTGCGCCGCCTGCGGACGGATCACATCGACTACTATCTGATGCACCTGCTGACCGATACCGAGACCTGGGACAAGCTCTGCGCCCTGGGCATCCGGGAGTGGATTGCGCAGAAGAAGCAGAGCGGCCAGATTGGGCAGATTGGCTTTTCCTACCACGGCGGCACGGAGAAGTTCTGCCGCCTGGTGGACGTCTACGACTGGGATTTCTGTCAGATCCAGTACAACTATCTGGACGAGCACTCCCAGGCGGGGCGGCGCGGGCTGCAATACGCCCATTCGAAGGGCCTGCCGGTGATCATTATGGAGCCTCTGCGGGGCGGACGGCTGGTGGAGCTGCCCCCGGCGGCGAGGAAGCTCTTGGAGGGCGAGCGGAGCCCGGCCCAGTGGGGGCTGCGCTGGCTGTGGGATCAGCCGGAGGTCACGGTGGTGCTCTCCGGCATGCACTCCATGGAGATGGTTGCGGACAACCTCGCCGCGGCCAAGGACAGCGTGCCCGGGATGCTGACAGACGCGGAGCGGGCGGTTTACCCCAAGATCGTCGAGGCCATCAGCCGCAGTATGAAGGTGGGCTGCACCGGCTGCGGCTATTGCCAGCCCTGCCCGGCGGGGGTTGACATCCCTGGGGTCTTCCAGTGCTGGAACGCGGCCTATGCCGAGGGGAAAAAACGCGCCCGGCACGATTATGTCAAGTGCGTCCTTCTGCGCCCGAAGCCCACCGGTGCGGCAGAGTGCATCGGCTGCGGCAAGTGTGAGCAGCACTGCCCCCAGAGCCTGCCTATCCGGCAGCTGCTGGGCCAGGCGCGGAGGGATCTGGAGGGCGTTGAGTACAAAATTTTGGGCAAGGCAGTGGCTTGGTTGCACCTGTGGGGATAGATTTAGCGCGTTAGCGAAAAATATGGGAACTTTTTGTGTAACCAATCCGTCATATACATCAGCAATGAAAACATCAGCAATGAAAACGCCGAAAGGAGAGATCCCTCATGAAAACCAGACTATTTGCCCTTCTGCTGGTGCTGCTGCTCCTACTGACTGGCTGCGCGGCGTCTGCACCCAATAGCGCGACGGATACGGCACAGTCTGCCCCGGCATATGACGCAGGCGAGTCGGTATATGACATGCCGGCGGAGGAGCCCATGGCCCCCCAGCCGGAGGAGACCACAGAATCCCTCACAACGTCCACGAGCAACGGCAGCACGACGGACAGCGCGGCGGGCAGCGCGGCGGACACCGAGGTCTCGTCTCTGGCGGAGAAGATCATCTACTCCGGCCATGCCTCCATTGAGACCACCGATTTTGACAACGCCATCCGCACCCTGGAGAATTTTGTCCAGGACTGCGGCGGGTTTATTGAGCGCTCAAACTCCGGCGGCAATACCCGCCGGCGGGAGGACGGCACCACGGCTCTGGTCAATCGCTGGGCGGATTACACCGGTCGCGTTCCGGCGGAGAAATTCGATGATTTCATGTCGCTGACCGACGGCATCGGCAACGTCATCGAGTCTGGCCGCAGCGCCGAGAACGTGACCAGCCAGTACACCGACTATGAGGCGCGGCTGAACTCGCTGAACATCCAGCAGGAGCGTCTGCTGGCTATGCTGGAGCAATCCGGTGATCTGGAGAGCCTCATCGCCCTGGAGGAGCGGCTGTCCGAGGTCCGCTATGAGATCGAGAGCATTGAGCGCAACCTGCGCAACCTGGACCAGCGCCTGGCCTACTCTGATGTGAGCCTCTACATCAACGAGGTCGAGGTCTACACCCCCACCGTCACGGTGCAGCGCAGCTTTGGGCAGAAGCTCTCCGACGCCTTCTCTGACGGTTGGGTGAGCTTTACCCGCGGCTTGCAGCGCTTTGTGATCAACCTGGCCCAGGCGTTGCCGGCGCTGGTGCTGTGGGCGGTGATCATCGCGGTGGCTGCCATCGTGCTGTGCAAGAGCCTGCGCAAGCGCAGGGCCAAGAAGGCGGAGAAGCCGGAGACTGCGGCCGAAGACGAGAAGAAGGAAAGCTGAATATAGGGCTGAGCCCTTTTTTACAAAACATCAGGGCGAAATGCCCGCCAAAACCCCGGTGCAGCGGTGACCCTTGCGTCGCTGGGCGCCGGGTTTTTGCGTGGTCGTGGGATTGCCCGAAGATCCTCCCGCAGCGCCAAACTCCCTTTGGGGATATCACACGAAAAGCGCGCAGAAAAGCGGGGGAATGGCTTGCCTTTTTGGTTACAAACTGTTATAATATAATACTGAATAAGTGTACATACACATAGCCGCCGCAGGAGCGGATGGAGGTACTATGAACCTGACAGTTTTGGCCGTGGGAGACGTGGTCTCCGAAGGCGGTCTTGGCTTCTGTGTGCAGCAATTGCCGCTGCTGCGGGAGCAATACAATGCAGACCTCGTGGTTGTCAACGGGGAGAACGCCGCCAACCTGGGTATCAAGCCCGAACATGCCGGCGCCCTGGTGGATGCCGGCGCGGACGTCATTACCCTGGGCAACCACACCTGGTCCCGCCGGGAGATCATTCCCTGGATGAACGAGCATCCGCAGATGATTCGCCCGGCCAATTACGCGAACTTTCACAACCCTGGCAGGGGATGGGTCGAGTGCGACACCGTGGCCGGCTCTGTGGCGGTGGTGAATCTCATCGGCCGCTGCGGTATGGACTACAACCCCGACAATCCCTTTTCAACCATCGACCGCCTCCTGCGGCAGATCAAGAGCCGGGTCATCCTGGTGGATTTTCATGCGGAGGCCACCTCTGAGAAGCTGGCGATGGGTTGGTTTCTGGATGGCCGCGTATCCGCTGTGTGGGGGACCCATACCCATGTCCCCACTGCCGATACGCAAATTCTGCCGCAAGGGACCGGTTACCAAACGGACCTGGGCATGACCGGCCCGGCTCTGTCCGTCCTGGGCATGAAGCCGGAGCTCTCCATCAACAAATTCCGCGGGGGCGTGCCCACCCGCTACGAACCTGCTGCCGGCCCGATGAAGCTGGAGGGTGCGGTATTTACCATTGACGCACACAGTGGACAGTGCGTCAGCGCAGAAAGGGTGTCCATCCATGATTAAATTTTTACACGCGGCGGACCTGCACCTGGGCAGTGCCTTCGCGACACTTCCCCCGGCGGCTGCCAAGCAGCGCCGCGCGGAGCTGCTGGAGACGGCGACGGAGATTGTCGAGCTGGCCAATAGCCAGCAGGTGGAGCTGCTGCTCCTGGCCGGAGATCTTTGCGAGACGGCGGAGGCTGCCCGGGCCATGGCCCGGCTGCTGGCGGCCTGCACCGCCGAGGTCGTCATCGCCCCTGGCAACCACGACCCCTATGGCCCTGGCGGGCCCTACGCAACCATCGCCTGGCCGGAGAACGTCAGTATTTTCGATGACACCGAGATGGCGCGCCTGCGCTTTGAGGATCTCAAGTGCGACGTCTATGGCGCGGCCTTTATGGAGCCCACCGCCAGAGGGCTGATGGAGGGCTTCCACGTTCTGGACGAAAAGTATATCAACATTATGGTCCTCCACGGCGACCCGGTGGACATGTCCAGCCCCTACAACGCCATAGATCCTGCGCAGATTGCGGCCTCGGGTCTGGACTACCTGGCCCTGGGCCATATCCACGAGCGCACGGAGCCTAGGACTGCCGGAGGCACTACCTATGCCTGGCCTGGCGTTGCAGCAGGAAGAGGCTTTGATGAGACTGGCGTCAAGGGCGTCTATCTCGGCCAGATCAGCCGCGGCAAGCCGGTGAAGCTGGACTTCGTCCCACTCCATGGCCGCCGCTATGAGACCCTCAGCGTGCAGGCGGGCAGCGACCCTGCCGCCGCCATCCGCAAAGCGCTGCCCGCGGACGTCAAGCGGGATATCTATCGGATCACCCTGACGGGCCCCTCTGAGCCGCTGAATGTCAAAGCCCTGGCCTCGGAGCTGCGGGACGTGTTTTATCAGCTGACGCTCCGGGATGAGACCACCCGGATGACTGCCCTCTGGGAGGGCATGGAGCAGGACAACCTCCGGGGCCTGTTCCTGCGGCAGATGCGTGCCCAGTGGGACGCTGCTGCCGATGATCAGACGCGCCAGACCTGTGAGCTGGCGGTGCAGTTTGGATTGGCTGCATTGGATGGAAAGGAGGCGCCTGCCCGATGAACATTCGCAGCATGACCGCCACCTTTGGTACGCTGCAAAACGCGACGATGCAGATGCACGAAGGGATGAACCTGCGGACCCTGCCCAATGAGGCGGGCAAGTCCACCTGGGTGGCTTTTGTCACCGCGATGCTCTATGGCGTGCCTACCAATGAGCGCGCCCGCAAGGACGGCATCCCCATGAAGACCCGCTACCAGCCCTGGAACGGCGCGCCCATGGAGGGCGTCATGGAGCTTACGTGGCAGGATCGCCCCCTGCGCATCAGCCGCAGCAGCAGTCAGCGCGGCCCTATGGCCGAATTCCAGGCCACATGGCAGGACACCGGCGAGGCCGTGAGCGGGATGACTGGCGACAATTGCGGCCAGATGCTCCTGGGCGTCCCGCGCGCCGTCTTTGAGCGCAGCGCGCTCATCCGTCAAAATAGCATGGCGGTGGATCAGTCTCCAGAGCTGGAGCAGCAATTGGACGCTCTGGTTACCTCCGGTGAGGCTGCGGCCTCCTATACCCGTGTAAACCGCACCCTGAAGGACTGGCAGAATCAGCGCCAGTACCACAAATCCGGGGAGCTGCCTGAGCTGCTGGCCCGGCGGGAGCAGCTGCAGGCCCAGCTGGACGAAGCTTCCGCCAGCCGTGAGGCCACCGATGCCGAGCACGCCCAGCTGGAAGCGCTCCTGGCCCAGCGGCAGCAGCTGCAAGAGCAGATCCGCCAAGCGGCGGGCGCTGCCGGGATGGAGCAGCCTCTGGCTGAGGCCAAGGCTGAGGCAGAGCGGGCCGAGAGGGCGGCCTCTGCCCTGCGGGAGCAGGTCTTGCCCCCGCTCAACGAGATTGATATGATGCTCCAGAATCTGGGGGCCATCGAAAAGGATGCCCAGGCGCTGGCATCTGCGCCCCGGGCTGAGGACGGGGTCACCGGCGGGGTAAAGCTGGCGGTGTTCCAGGGCCTGAGCCGGGAAGAAGCGGCGGAAAAGGCTGAGGCTGACGCGGCGGCATACCGGAAGCTGCGGGGCAAGGCCACTCGGGAGAAGCTCTCCCCACTGGTGTCCATTTTGGCCTTTGTGCTGGCGATCCTCTCCATCCTGATCCTGCGGGTGACGGTCTCCTATGTCATTTCCGCGCTGCTGGTTGTTGCCGGCGCGCTGTACCTCATCTTGCATAAGCTGGGCGCCAAGGACAGCGCCCAGGTCCAGGCCGATGCGATCCTGGCGGCCTATGGCGTGGACGATGGCGAGGGCATCTATGATGCCGCCCAGGCCTATATCGAGAGCCAGCGCAACCGCCAGACCGCTGACGCGGGCTACACGGCCAGCAAAGCGGAGCTGAGCCTCCGCGTGTCCGCCATCCGCAAGGCGGTCTCCCCGCTGGGGCGCTCGGACTCCATCCGGGGCTGCCGTGATACCTTGCAAGCGGCTCGTATGCGCCGCATCAAGCTCGACCGCGCCGAGAATGAAGCCCGCCAGGCTAAGGCCGTGTATGAAAAAATGCTCTCCAGCTCCTCCGACGAGGTTCCCTCCGAGGCCCTTGACGGGCTGGATGCCGAACTGGCAGCCCTGGAGCAGCGCATCGATCAGCTGCGCAGCAGCGTCTCCATGGAGCAGGGCCGCGTGGCCGGCCTGGGCGCACCGGTGCAGATCGAGACCGAGCTTGCGCAGGTCAACGAGCAGATCAGCCGCGTGCAGCAGGAGCTCATGGCCATCGAGATGGCGCAGGACGCCCTCTCCGAGGCCGCGTCTGAGCTTCAGAGCCGCATTTTCCCGCAACTGACGCAGCCTGCCAGCCGCTATATCAGCCGCATGACCGGCGGCAGGTACGACCAGGTCATTGTGGACCGGGAGCTGAACATCTCAGCGCACCCGGCGCAGGGAGCCGCAGACCGGCGCATCCTGCAACTGAGCGATGGCACGGCCGACCAGCTCTATTTGGCCCTACGGCTGGCCATCTGCGACGCTGTTTTGCCCAAGCAGGCCCCCATTGTGCTCGACGACGCTCTGCTGAGCTTCGACGACGAGCGCCTGGGCGAGGCCATGAAGCTCTTGCGGCAGATTGCTGCAGAGCGGCAAGTCTTGCTCTTCTCCTGCACCGGACGCGAGGTCCGCTGGAGCAAGAACCACCCTGGGGCCTAAGTCCCACCCGTTTTTCAAGTCTTAAAAGGAGGTTCGTGAGAATGAAACTAAGACGCTGGGCAGCGCTGCTGCTGGTCGTCGCGCTGCTGTGCTCCGCACTGCCCACTGCGGCCCTGGCGGCGGGGTGCTATGCCTGGATCGATGATATCAAGGTTGAATCGACCGATCATGTGATCTACGGCAGCAAAAATCAATTGTATCTGGATGAGATCAAGGTCGAACCCGATCGCGATTACTATGAAAAGTATGATTTTTGCGAGGATAAGTACCATCCGGAGGAGTTCATCCGGGATCCGGAGGACTACGCCCTTCGCAACGGGGACAGCGTCTACCTGCTTTTGTATCGTGACGAGCATGACTACAACGGCAATGACCCTCTGGTGATCATCACCCTCACGTATTCCAACGAGGAATTCCGCGTCTATACGAAACCAGACAGCATCTATACGTTTGGGCTGAAGGATTTTGATCCCAACGGCAGTTACGGCCTGAAGGATCAGACTGGCAGCGGGATTTTGTCGATCGAATCTCTGCCGGACGGGGGGACCTTGTACCTCAACAATGAGCCGGTCAGGCGTGGGGCAGAGGTGTCCCTCTATGATATCTCCCGCAGCAAGCTGGTGTACGTGGCGCCGAAAAAAGCCGGCGAGACGGAGGACTACTTTGAGTTCTCCGTGCAGGCGGATCGCCTGACCCTGATTGACGAGTCTGTCATGTATATCACGCTTACCGACGAGAACGAGACAGAACTGCCTGTCAATGCCGAGCAGACGCTGAAACTGGAGCGTAGCGGCGGCTACACCTTCTCGCTGGAGGATTTTGACTATTATAAAAACAGCTATGATATCCATGATTTCAGCTATATCTGCATCACAACGCTGCCGGAATTTGGATACATAGAGTATGAGCAGGAGCTTATCCGTACCTCTACCGCCATTCCCCTGGCGGATATTGAGGAGGGAAAGCTGACCTATACCCTCGACAACGGCACCGACTATGCCTCTGTGGCAGAGGATCAGTTCAAGTACAAGGTCTATACAAATCAGAGAAACCCGGTCTATACCGGTACCCTGACGATGGACTTGTCCCTGTTCAGCGCGGCAGGCTACAGCTATGTGGTCAAGACAGATACCCGCGGTGGGAGGACCTTCCGGCTGTCGGACTTTAACGATGCCGATGGCGAATGGACTGCTGCGGAGTTTACCAGCACCAGTGCAGAGCGGGACGGGGTGCTGACATTGATCAACGTGCCAATCCACGGCAGTCTGGTGGTAGATTCTACCGTCCTGCGCCCGGGCGACGATGTCTATCTGGACATCATCCGTCAGGGTCTGCTGAAGTATGTCCCTGACAGCAGCTCCGACAGCACGCCGGACAGCTTTAAATTCCTGCTCAGCGACGCAAGAGGCACGGCCCTCCTCCAGGAGGAGATGTACATCGACCGTACCGCTGTCCGCACTGGGGTGGTGTCCTACTATGATGAGGACGCGCTGGTGGTTTGGATGACCGGCCAGAATGAGCATACCTTTACCCTGGACGACCTGGACAAGCTTCCGTCGAATCAGAAGCTGGAGGACTTTCACAATGCGGGCGACCACGGCAGCGATGGCTATCTCGAGATTTTGACCATACCTGGAGAGGGGAAGCTCAGCTGCGACGGCACTGCCCTGAAAGCCCGGGATGTGGTGGCACTCGACGACATAGTTGACGCGAAGCTGTGCTTCAGCCGCGACAGCAGCGCCACCGACGCCTATACGAGTTTTACCTTCCGGGTGTACAACAGCCGGGGACAGATGGTCAGCGATGATGCGGTGACGGTCTACATCGACTACTACGAGTCCGATCCCTATATCAAAGGCAGCTACAGCTACACAGTCAACAAGGCCACCAAGACTGTCCAGGTGGTTTTTAAGGAGCTGGCAGTGAGCGAGGACAGCGTTTCTGCGGAGCTCTCCGCTGGCGACCTGACGGATCTGGCGGCGGAAGCGGGCTTCACCGGCGGCACACTGGAGCTGGCGGCGGATGTCAAGGATGGAGATCTTGAAAAGCGTCACATCACCATTGACGCATCGCTCTTTACCGACAGCAGCAAGCGCTCGGTGTTCTCCACCATCTCTGTGGTGGCCACAGACGCAGGGCAGAGCACCAGCGGGAACGCCATCACCAATGTGTGGGAGCTGAGCATCCCGGTGGAGTCCATCACGGCGCTGTATGTCATGAGTACAGCGGACTTCAGCATTGAGCTGGAGAAGTATCGTATGACGGAGCAGGACAAGACCAGTCTTCCCAACAAGACCTACAACGGCGGCCTTGCCCGCCGGGTGACGTTCTATGTGGGCAACACCAAGGTGAATCTCAGCGGGGCGGCTTTGACCTTGCCCTACGGCAAGATCAATAACAAGCCCGGGGCAGTGGTTATGATGATCCAGCAGAGCGACGGCAGCTTTGCCCCCGCCCTCTCGAGCACCTACAATGCCGACTCCAGCGTCACGGCCTATTGCGTCTGCGGTATGGTCTGCATCCCCTACTATCGCGGCGCGGACAGCGGCATGAGCTTCTCCGACCTTGGAGACCCGAGTGTCTCTTGGGCCAGTAACTATATTTACAGCCTGGCTGCCCGCAATGTGGTCAATGGCACCGGCGGCACAAACTATTCCCCTACGGCAGAGGTCACCCGTGCGGAGTTTATCAAGATGCTGGTGGGGTCTCTGGGGCTGTATGATGCCTCTGCTTCTTGTAGTTTCACAGATATCAAGGCCAGCAGCTCGGCCTGGGCCTACGCCTATGTGGCCTCTGCGGTCAAAGCGGGCATCATTGCCGATGGGACCAGTTTTGATCCTGCGGCGCCGCTGGACCGCCAGACCATGGCCCTCTGGGCCTACCAGGCCGCAGACCAAAAGGCTGCGGACATCACCCTGCCCACCACCTATGCGGCTAAGACCTTTAAAGATGCTGCGGAGATTGCCGCGGCAAACCGCACGGCAGTCACAGCCATGCAGCGGGCGGGCATCCTCGAGGGCGATGACCTGGGCAACTTCTCCCCCAACGGCACCACGACCCGTGCCGCTGCGGCGAAGATCATCTGTATGCTGATGGAGTATAAGTATCAATGAGGAGCGGCAGAGCGGATACGTCCATAGTATCCGCTCTGCTTTCTCCATGACAGGGCGAACGTGCGCCCGTGTAGAGCAACACAAGGGAGAACTTTGCGATGGAATTGCGGCATATTGCGGACCGGGAGGGAAAGCTTCTGAGCTTCCTGCGGCGGGAATTGCAGCTATCCAGCGGGCTGTGCAAGCGGCTGAAGTACGAGCACGCCTTCTGCGTCAATGGCACTGCGGTGTACACCAACCACATCGTCCGGCCGGGGGATGTAATCACGGTGCGCCTGGACGAGCAAATGCCGGACTATCTCGCCCAGGCTGGCCCACTGAGCATCCTCTACGAGGATGAGGCGCTGCTGGCCGTGGACAAGCCTGCGGGGCTGATGGTGCACCCCTCTGCGGCCCGGGATACGGGCACGCTGGCCAATCGGGTGATCTGGTACTACCAGCAAACGGGTCAGCCCTGTAAATTCCACCCGGTCACGCGCCTGGACCGCGACACCATAGGGATTGTCCTGCTGGCAAAGCACAGCCATATCCACGCCCGCATGATGGCGGCGATGCAGGCGGGGAGCGTGTATAAGACCTATCAGGCCTGGGTCTGGGGAGGCCCAGAGGCAGACGAAGGGGAGATCGACGCGCCCATTTACCGCCCGGACCCCATCAAAATGCGCCGCTGCGTGGACCCGGCCGGCAAAACGGCCCGGACGGGCTGGAAGGTCCTCCGCAGACAGGCAGACCGCAGCCTGCTGGAGCTGACGCCCTATACCGGGCGGACGCACCAGCTGCGGGTACACTGCTTGTACATGGGCTGGCCTATCCTGGGCGACCCCCAGTATTTTACCGAGCAGAGCGCCGCTGAGAATGCGGCGCTCGGGCTGAGCACCCAGCAGCTGTGTGCGTCGGAATTGTGCTTTCCCCATCCCATGAGCGGAGTGCAGCTGCAATTGCGCTCACAGCTGCGCTACGAATAGAGGCGCTCTCTATGATATCAAAAACCCGGTGCAAGGGGACCCCCTTGCACCGGGTTTTTGATATCACCCGGCCTTTGCGGCTCGGGGCGAGCGGCTAATTTTGTTTGACAATGTAGTACATCTGTGCTATACTAAGGGCAAAGGTACTACAATGTCATACGGAGGGATGCAATATGACTTTGACCAACGCAGAATGGAGCGTTATGGAATGCCTGTGGGAGAAATCCCCCCAGACCGTGGTGCAGCTGGCGCATGCGCTGAGGGAGCGCGCGGGCTGGGCCAAGAGCACCAGCTCGACGATGGTGACCCGCATGGCTGCCAAAGGGCTTTTGAGAGTGGACGAAGGCGGAAAGGCAC
>CALWWH010000016.1 GCA_944385195.1 uncultured Oscillospiraceae bacterium
AACAACATGCATATCCTTGCGAAGCTTTGCAAAGCGCGCCAGGGCAACAGTATCCGTTCCTGGCCGGAACAAACCTGGCCCCACTCGCATGGTAAGGCCATTGGAAAACGAAACAATGGTATCAGAATTCATATCTCAGATAAGAAAGACGCCGACGGGAGACCGCCGGCGTCGTCAGTCATTGACTTACTCCTGCTCGATTGCACCAACGGGGCAAGCATCGGCGCAGGAACCGCACTCGATGCACTGATCCGCATCGATGACGTAGGTCTCGTCGCCCTGGGTGATGATGCTCAGGGGGCAGGTATCGGCACAGGTACCGCAGCTGACGCAAGCACTCGTAATCTTGTATGCCATCATGTACACCTCCATTATTTCATGAGCGTGGTACGCCTACGGCGTATCACGCACCCATTGTAGCACAGGATACGCTAAAATGCAAATGGGAAATCACATTCTTTTTCCGGCGCTTCTCTGTCCCGATACAGTCCCGGATGGCCAACGCAATTTTGTAAGAGCTGTACCGTTTTTTGTACCGCCGGGTATAAATTACTGTGTGACCGGAGATGATTTCCAGTGACAGAAGGAGGGATGACCCATGCGGCATCAGAAAATGGTCCCGGCATTGCGCCAGGCGCTGCAAACAGCGCGGCAGGAGGCGCAGCGCTGCGGCTGCAAACTGGTCGGAAGTGAGCACATTCTTTTAGCCTTGGCCGGGGTAGACCCCACGCGCCGTATTCTGCGCCGGGCGGGTTTGGAGGCAGATCAGATTGCCATCGCCGTCCAGACCGTCCCCTGGGCTGTGCAATCTAAACACCTGCCGCGCGGATTGAGTACCGAAGCCAAACAGGTACTCCACTGTGCAAAGGCTGAGGCCCGCCGCCTGGGAATGCGGGAGATGACGCCCCGGCATCTGCTGCTGGCCATCGCCCAGCTGGAGGACTGTACCGCGCATCGGATTTTGCGCGAGAAGGGCGTTGCCCCGGAGCATCTGCTGACCGTGACGCTGAGTCTGACAGAGCGCAGCCGCATCCCTCAGGCGCGCAGCGTCAATGCGCCGCAGACAAGGCTGCTGGATCAGTTTGGCCGCGATTTGACCGCCATGGCAGCTCTGGGCGAACTGCCGCCGGTGATCGGCCGAGAGTCGGAGCTGGAGGAAATTCTGCAAATTCTCTGCCGCAGGACGAAAAACAACCCCGCCCTCATCGGCGAGCCCGGCGTGGGCAAGACGGCCCTGGCCGAGGCAGTCGCCCAGCGCATCGCAGAGGGCAGCGTCCCCGAGTTCCTGCGAAGCAAGCGATTGGTCAGCGTCGATATGTCCCACCTGGTCGCGGGAACCAAGTACCGCGGCGAGTTTGAGGAGCGCATGCGGGAACTGGTGGCGGAGCTGCAGCGGGCAGGAAACGTCATCCTCTTCCTGGACGAGCTGCACACCATCGTCGGAGCCGGTTCGGCAGAGGGCGCTATTGATGCCTCGAACATCCTAAAGCCCGCCCTGGGGAGGGGTGAGATCCAGGTCATTGGCGCCACAACCCCAGCTGAATATCACCGAACCATCGAAAAAGACGCGGCCCTGGAGCGGCGCTTCCGCGCGGTGACCATCGCAGAGCCTGACCCCGACCAGACGCTTCGCATTCTGCGTGGGGTGCGCGGGGAGCTGGAACAGTTCCACGGCGTGCCCATCTCTGACGCCGCTGTCGAGGCAGCCCTGACTCTGGCAGACCGCTATCTCCACGACAAGCGCCGCCCGGACAAAGCCATCGACCTTCTGGACGAGGGCGCCGCCTATGCGCGCTTGCAGCGCCGGCGAGTGAGGGGTGTCTATGCAGAGGACGTGGCCTCTGCGTTGTCCATCCGAACAGGCATCCCTGTGGAAAGTTTGGGGGATCGGGAAACGCTTTTGAATTTAGAAGCGCATCTGAAGCAAAAAATCCTGGGACAGGACGCCGCGATCGAAAAGCTTGCATCTGCCATCCGGCGGGGCCGCTCCGGGCTCAGGGAGTGCAGCCGGCCCATAGCATCCCTGCTGCTCATGGGTCCCACCGGGGTGGGCAAGACTGCTCTGTGCCGTGCGGTGGCCGAGGAGCTGTTCCACAGCCGCGAGGCCCTGATCCGCTTTGACATGTCCGAATTCATGGAGCGGCATACGTCCTCCCGGCTGCTGGGAGCACCTCCGGGTTATGTGGGCCACGGTGAAGGCGGGGAGCTGACGGAGGCCGTCCGGCGCAAGCCCTATTGCCTCCTCTTGCTCGATGAGATCGAAAAAGCGCACCCGGATGTGATGAATCTGCTTCTTCAGGTCATGGAGGAGGGCGAGCTCAGCGACGGGGAGGGCCGCCGCGTGGACTTCCGCAATGTGGTTCTGGTGATGACCTCTAACCTGGGCGCCGGGGAGACCCGCTCCGTGGGCTTCGGGCGCAGCCCGGACGAGCAGACGAGGAAATCCCTTCAGCAGTACTTCCGCCCGGAGTTCCTAGGGCGGTTGGACGGGATCTGCGTCTTCTCTCCCCTACCCCGGGATACGCTGTGTGCCATCGCATCGCAGATGCTGCATCAAACCGCTGCCCGAGCAGCATCCTGCGGCGTGACACTGGAAATTGCCCCCGCCGCGGCGGAAGCGCTCGCCTCTCAAGCCGGCCCCGGCGGAGCCAGAGATCTGCGACAGCTCATCGGATCACAGGTTGAAGGGCCATTGAGCGAGGCAATGCTGAGAGATCGCACAAAAGCATTCACCCTGACCGCCGACCTGCAGTTAGAACCCTCTGCGTGCAAGGTCTGAGCCATTGTGAGCCAGTTTTTTGAAAATCAAAAATTTTTGCTTGACAAATCAAGGAGTTGGTGGTAATATAATCACGCTCATGGCGGCATAGCTCAGTTGGTAGAGCATTCGGTTCATACCCGGAGTGTCATCTGTTCGAGTCAGATTGCCGCTACCAAACCGGACAGAGTGTATATGTTCTGTCCGGTTTTTTTGGCCCGTTGGTCAAGAGGTTAAGACACCGCCCTTTCACGGCGGTAACACGAGTTCGATTCTCGTACGGGTCACCAAAGCATCTTCATGCTGACGCATGAAGATGCTTTTCTTTTTTACCCTCTGTTTTGCCCGCCGTATCCTTTTCCCGCCTCCGTATCCTTTTCCCGTCTGGGCAAAGAGTGCCTGGAAACGTAAAATCGGAAGCAGTCCTTCTATTGCACCCACGAGCACCCCTAGCATTGCAGCACAGGCTGTGGTATAATGGGCACAATAACTATAGGAGGAATTTTTATGGCGACGGAAAAGCTTTTCTATATAGACCCCTATCAGACAGAGTTCACCGCGCAGGTTCTCCGCTGTGAGCCAGGCAAACATGGCTATGACGTAGTCCTCGACCGAACCTGCTTCTACCCTGAAGGCGGCGGTCAGCCCTGGGACACCGGCGTCCTCGGCGGCGTTCGGGTCGTGGAAGCCCATGAGCGCAGCGGCGAGATCGTCCACTGCTGCCTCGGCCCCATCCAGGGAGAGGTCAGAGGCTGCATTGACTGGGCGCGGCGCTTTGACTTCATGCAGCAGCACAGCGGCGAGCACATCGTCTCCGGTATCATTCACGGCAAATATGGCTATGAAAACGTTGGCTTCCACCTGGGGGCGGAGACCGTAACCATCGATGTAGGCGGTGAACTGAACAATGCGCAATTGCAGGAGATTGAGCAGCTGGCCAACGCCTATCTCTGGTCTGACACGGCCGCCAATATCTCTTGGCCCGACCCGGAGACTCTGGAGACCATTTCCTACCGGAGCAAGAAAGCTCTCAGCGGCGATGTACGCATTGTAACCTTTCCCGGCGCAGAATGCTGTGCCTGCTGCGGTACCCACGTGCGCCGCTCCCGTGAGATAGGCCCGGCCAAATTTCTCTCCTCCCCACAACCC
>CALWWH010000017.1 GCA_944385195.1 uncultured Oscillospiraceae bacterium
GCCGCAGCCGCCACAGCCGGCGCAAGAGCCGCCGCAGGAGCTACAGCTGTGCCTGCCGCGCTTTCTGTTGCGAATTTCCACAAAGATAATCGCCAGCACGAGCAAAAAGATGATTGCTGCAATCACAAATGTAGGCCAGTTCATAGGCGCCTCCTTATTTTTTGAGGTACGGATTCCTGCGGAAGAGCAGATATACCATCCCCGCCAGCAGCGCGATGGCCACAGCGGTCCAGACGCTGACCACCCCGGTGGTCAATAGGCCCAGCTGGTATACGATCAGGGAGACGGCATAGGCAAACAGGCACATGTAGCCGATGGCCGCGGCGATGGGCGCCTCCGCCACCTCCTGGATCCCCAGGTTTTTCAGGGCGGAGATCTCATAGGCCGGGCAGCCCAGAGCCTGGCCCAGCTTCTGAACGTCCAGCGTATCGCCGCGCTTGCGCACGACATCGATCATGTTGATGGCAATCACCACCGGGATGCCCAGTTCCCGCAGCTGGGTGGTCAGATAGAGATTGCGCTCGAGGTTGGCGCCATCGACGATGTTGAGGATGGCTTCCGGGCGTTCCTCGGTCAAAAATTCGCGCGCCACAATCTCCTCCGGGGTGTAGGGGGAGAGAGAGTAGATTCCCGGCAGGTCCACCAGGGTCACGGAGGGGTCTTTCTTCAGCTGCCCCTCTTTTTTCTCGACGGTGACCCCGGGCCAGTTGCCGACGTATTGGTTAGAGCCGGTCAGCGCGTTGAACAGGGTGGTCTTGCCGCTGTTCGGATTGCCGGCCAGTGCGATTTTCATCCTTCTGTCCTCCCTCATTCGACTTCTATGATCTCCGCATCCGCCTTGCGCAGGGTCAGCTCATAGCCCCGGACGTTCAACTCCGGCGGGTCGCCCAGGGGGGCAGCCTTGCGCACATAGATCTCCGTGCCGCGGGTGATGCCCATGTCCATGATGCGGCGCTTGATGGCGCCCTCGCCGTGGAGCTTCATGACGCGAACCGTTCTACCGGGTTTGATCTGGCGCAGTGTTTTCATTTTAGATCCCTCCATGTTATGTATAACTAACTTTTGGCGTAGTCTAATATTAGTACTCCCTAACATTTTGTCAAGGGAAAAACGGACGGATTTTGGAGAAAAAAGGACGTCCCTTCGGACGTCCTTCCACGGTGCTCTATGGGTCAGCTAAAATAAGCCCGCGGGCGTTTGCACACAAACGCTCGCGGGCAGGCTCATTCAAACTGGACGATATCCCGATGCCTTTGCGAGACGGCGACCTCCAGCGTAGGGAACGCAGCCCTTAATGCCTCGGCCAGCATCTGCACCACGGGGTTTTCCGTGGGGAAGTGCCCCGCGTCGATGAGGTTGATCCCCAGATCGACAGCGTCCCAGAAGCCGTTATATTTGACATCGGCGGTGACGAAGGTGTCGCAGCCGGCGTCGAAAACCTCTTGCAGAAAGTCCATACCCGCGCCGCCGCAGACTGCAACGGTCTGCACCGGGCGACCCGCGTCGGCGAATCGGACCCCGCCTGCCTTCAGCTGGTGCTTTACCACGGCGGCAAAGTGGGCCGCCGGCTGCTTCGGCACGCTGCCCATGCGCCACAGGCCGCCGGCAGAGCGGATGTCCTCCAGGCCCAGGGTCCGGGCTAAACGATCGTTGGTCCCGCCGGGGGCGGCATCCAGGCAGGTGTGGGCGTTCATGGCGGCGATGCCGTGCTCAATGAGCCACAGCAGCGTGCGCCCCAGGGCGGTTTCGTCGTTGACTGCCGCCGCCGGGTGGAAGATCAGCGGGTGATGGCTCACCACCAGCTGCGCGCCGGAGTCGACGGCCTCCCGGGCGACGGACTCAAACGGATCGAGGGCGACCAGGATCTTTGTGACCGGAGCGTCCATGCGCCCGCAGAGAAGACCGTTATTGTCCCAGCTCTCGGCCAACTCCGGCGGGGCGATGGTCTGCAAAAAGGTTAGAATGTCGCGGTTGGTGGTCACTGTTCCCACTCCTTCCAGTTGTTGATCTCGGCCAGGGCTTCCTGATAATATTGCAGGCGGAGAGGGTCCTCCGGCTTAGTGGAGCGGCGCAGTCCCTCGACAGCGGCCTCCATCGCCCTGCGCAGCCGCTCCACATAGCGGCCCAACAGCGGGCTGTGAGAGGCCCGCAGCGCCGGGGAGAGGAACTGCTCGCCGGGACGCAAGGGTCTGCCGCCGCCGGGGACGGCGACAAGCGCCGTATACAGCCGCCCGGCGTCCTCGCAGAGCTGCTCGTCTTCGATGGTCCAGCTCTGCTGCCCCAGCCAGCGGCGCAGGTCGTTGCCTGAAGTCTGGGGCTGTAGGATGAAGCGGTGCCGGCCGTCCGCTGCCCAGGGGCAGCGGGCCAGGATCCCCGCAATGCAGTCGCCGCCCATGCCGGCGATGATGACGGTGTCGCACTCCTCGGCGCGCACGCCGGCCAGCCCGTCGGCCAGGCGGGTGCCGATGCCCCCGCTGAGCCCGAACCGGGCAATGTTCGCCCTGGCCTTTTCCAGCGGAGCCGCGGCGATGTCCATGGCCAGGACGGACTTTGCCCCGTTCATGGCCAGGTAGATGGCTAAGTAACCGTGGTCGCAGCCCACATCACAAACCAATGCGCCGGGTCTGACGAACCCGGCGCATAGCAACAGACGTTGTGAAATGGGCACACAGGCCCCAGCCACAGCTTACGCCTCGATGGCGGCGTTGACCTCGGCCAGCAGGGCGTTCAGATCGACGCCGTGCACGGCACAGGCCTCAGCGACGGTCTCACCGCGGGAGGACGGGCAGCCCAGGCAGTGCATGCCAATGGACAGGAAGATGGGCGCAGTCTGGGGCGCAATATCGAGGATATCACCGATGATGGTGTCTTTGGTAATCTTGGTCTGCATTGCAGATACCTCCTTGTGGTTTATGGCTCTATTATACGCAAGCAAAGCGGAAAATACAACAGGTAAATCGAACATTTTCGCGCCTCATATCGTCCCTCTCATTGATCAGGACTCACATCCCAGCGCTCCCAGAACGCCAGGACTGCCGCCTCATAGGTCTCCCTGGCGACGAGATAGCTCATGCCGTGCCCCGCCCCGGGAACCAGGAGCAGCTGCTTCGGAGCAGCGCAGGCCTCGTAATTTGCCAGGGTCATTTCCACCGGAACAAAACTATCCGCCTGGCCATGGATGAGGAGCACAGGGATCTTGCTCTGGCGCAGAACCTCCTCAGTGCTGCAATCCCCGGGACTGGTGTGCAGCTTTTTGCGGAAGAGTCCTTCCATGGTCGCCCGGCGCAGGCCGGTATAGCGTACATGGAGATTCTGCTCTGCAACGTGCTTCCAGATGGCGTGGGCAGAGGTAAAGCCGCAGTCGGCCATGATGCCCCGTACCGATGCCGGCAGCGGCTGGCCCGCGGCCAGGAGCACCGTTGTGGCACCCATGGACAGCCCCGCCAGATAGACCGGCAGTGTGCTGCCGGTCATGGCATCGGCCCAGGCCGCCCAGAGGGCACAGTCTTTGCGCTCCAACAGGCCAAAGCCCATATACTCGCCCTGGCTGTCGCCCTGGGCCCGCTGCTCGGCATAGAGGACGCTGCACCCGCTGCGCCGCCAGAAGTCTGAAATGGCGCCGAAGTCGCTGGCCCAGCTGGAGCGCCAGCCATGCATTGCCACCACGACCCGCTTGGCCCCCGGAAGGGGGAACCAGTGTCCCACCAGCGTCAGCCCGTCCTCGCTCCGGATCTCCACCCGCTCATGGGGCATCTGCTCCAGCTGTGCCGCGGCCGTCTTGGCCAGCTCCTGCATGGCCACCAGGGTCTGAGACCCGCTGACCCGCCGCTTGGACCGGACGCTGGGCAGGGAAGGCAATTCCCGATCGAGCGCAATGTGCCCAAGGCCGCGAGTCAGCGCCTGGGAGACACCGCTGGCCAGGGCTGCGAATCCAGCGGCAATCCCGGAACCAATGAGGACTTTCTTCGTTATTTTTTTCATAGTCATGCCCCTAATCCTGTTTAAGAATAGGTTTTCCGAACCCTACGCCCATCATACATCCATCACCGCAGCAGAGGTTCAAAGAACCTTCCATGATTTCCTGGCCTACCCCCGCAGCCTGACCGTAAAGCGGCATCCGCCGCCGGGAATGTTTTCGGCCGCGACGCTGCCGCCCTCCAGCGCCAGGATGCGCTTGACCAGGGTCAGCCCCAAGCCGTTGCCCTCAGCCCTGTGAGAGCCATCCGCCTGATAGAACTTGTCATAGATGTGCTTCTGCGCTTCTGGCGGGATGCCGGGGCCGCTGTCCTCCACAGCGGCGACGAGCCGCGCTCCCTCCCGCCGCAGCGTCACCCGCACCAGGCCGCAGGCCGGGGAAAATTTGACGGCGTTGCTCAGCAGATTGTCCCACACATGGCGCATCATCGCCTCATTGCCGACATACTCTGTCCGCTCCAGATCTACATCAAACTCAACCTCTTTGGGCTCCCAGGAGGGCTCAAGCGCAACGATGCTCTGTCGAATCTGCTCATCCAGGCGGTATTCCTGCCGGTTGGAGGGGATCTGCTGGTTTTCCATCTTTGAAAGCAGGAGAATGCTGCCTACCAGGGAGGACAGCCGCCGGGTGTTATCGACGATTTTCTCGGCATAGATCTGTTCCTCAGCGCTCATATGCTCGCTGCCCAGCAAAAGGGTCGCATAGCCCTCGATGGCGCTCAGGGGGGTTTTAAACTCGTGAGAGACGTTGGAGATGAAGTCGCTCTGCAAGGTTTCGGTGCTGCCCAGCTCATTGACCATGAGGTTAAAGCCTGTGTAGAGTTCCAGCGTCTCCTTGGAGGAGACCTTATCCTCCAGCCGAACCGAGAAATCTCCGTCAGCCACCTGTTCCATGGCTCCCGTCAGCTTCTTCATGGGGGTATAGATCCAGCGGGAGAGGAAATACGTCACCACAAAGCCCATGATCAGGCAGGTCAGCAGCAAGACCAGCGCCAGGAAAGGGAAGGACTCCACTGCCACAAGCTTGTTGAAAAGCCAATACAGCCCCAGCGCCACCAGTACCGACACGATCAGCTCCGCTGTGACCAGCAGCGTCACGCGCAGCTGCAAGCTCATGCTGTCCTTCTTCCGGTTCCGCACCGCCTCGAAGATCTCTCTGCTTTTCACAGCCGCACCACCTTATAGCCCACGCCCCGGATGGTAACGATTTTAAAGTCCGGGCTGTGGCGGAAACGCTCCCGCAGGCGTCCGATATGTACATCCACCGTGTGGGTGTCGCTGTCGCTGTCATACCCCCAGATCTCATCCATCAGCTGCTGCCGGGTAAAGATCCGCCCGGGGTAGGATGCCATCTTATAGAGCACCATAAACTCCTTCTGCGGCAGGACCATCTGCCCCTCCTCGGTGGTGACGGTCAGAGAGTCGCACTCCATTACCGTCCCGCCGATGACCTGCCGCCGCTCATTGATCATCTGCGCCCGGCGCAGCAGGGCGCCCACCCGCAGGACCATCTCGTTGACGTTAATGGGCTTTACCATGTAATCGTCGATGCCGGATTGGAACCCCTGGCGCATATCGTCAAAGGCGTCCTTGGCCGTAATCATTAAAATGGGGATGGCGCTGCCCGCCTCCCGCAGCTGACGGGCCAGGCCATAGCCGTCCAGCGCCGGCATCATAATGTCGGAGATGATGAGGTCATAATATTCCGCATCCAGGACATCCAGGGCCTCTTGTCCGTTGCCGACACCCTTGACGGCGTATCCGTTTTTCGTAAGCACATGCGAAAACAGCTGCCGCAGCTCACGGTCATCCTCGGCGATCAAAATCTTCAGCATATGCGTCCCTCCTCATTTTTCCTCTCTATTGTAGCACAGCCGGCGGAAGATTGCTTCATTTTTTTCTCAACGGCATTTCAACAATTGTTGAGTCTCAGTTGACCCGCCGTTGACTGCGCGGGTATATGCTGGAGGCAGTGTTTTGAAAGGAGCCCTCTCCATGGACTGGATTCTCACTTATGCTGCGCTGTTTTTTCTCGGCGCCCTTTCCGGCTGGGTGCTGGAGCTGCTCTTCCGCAACCTAGTCTACCACCGCGGGAGGTGGATCAACCCCGGTTTCTGCACCGGGCCCTGGCTGCCCATCTATGGTTTTGGCCTTTGTGCCCTGTACGCCTTGGCGTCGCTGGAGCCGCTGCTCCCCCGGTTCTTCCAGCGCAAGCTGATTCTTTTCATTGCCATGGCCATCGGAATGACCGCGCTGGAATACGCCGCAGGTCTGCTGTGCCTCAAGTGCTTCAAGCTGCGTCTGTGGGACTACTCCGCGCGCCTGGGAAATATCCAGGGTCTCATCTGCCCCCTCTTCTCCCTGATCTGGGCAGCGCTGGGCGCAGGATATTATTTTTTTGTACATCCGTACCTGGCCCAGCGGCTGCCGCAGCTGTTGGCCAGCCAGACCGTCCTGTTCTGTCTGGGCATCTTTTGGGGCATCTTCCTGGTGGACGTGGCCCACTCAACACAGTTGGTTCTCAAACTGCGACAGATCGCCAAGGAGATCCATATGGTCGTCCCCTACGAACGGCTAAAGCTCCAGATCCGCGCCGCGCAGCAGCGTGCCCCGGCCTTTGTGCGCTTTTGCCGCCCCTCTCAGACTGAACCGCCCCGGCGGGAGCACCTAAAGGCCCGGGGGGAGACAATCGCAGCGCGGCGGTGATGCGGCGTGCCGCCTCAGAACGGCGGGAGAAGGTTCTTTTCCCGCCATT
>CALWWH010000018.1 GCA_944385195.1 uncultured Oscillospiraceae bacterium
GGGCGTTGTACATCGTCAGCACCACCGAGCCCACGTAGAGCCCAAACTCCCGAAATGCGTCGATCAGCCGCAGCACGTCCTGCTCATAGGTGATCCCCAGATCGCCGCGGACCTTGCTCTTTTCGACATCCCCGGCGCTGACGACGATCACAATCTCTGCCTGGTCCTTCAGCTGCCTGAGCATACGGATCTTGCTGTCCGGCTGGAAGCCCGGCAGGACCCGCGAGGCGTGGTAGTCGTCGAAGAGCTTGCCGCCAAACTCCAGATACAGCTTGCCGCCGGAGCGGACGATACGCTCTTTGATGTGCTGGGACTGCATTTGCAGATATTTGTCGTTGTCAAAGCCGGTCTTTGCCATAACTGCACCTCTCCTGCTATATCTATTCTAACCAGACTATTTTACCCCAGGAGACGGGGCTGGTCAAGCCCTTAAATCGACAAAACCGCCGGAGCAGCGCCCCGGAGGTTTTGGTTGTATTGATTTTTATCCTCTGACCAGGCGTTTGGTCTTCCAGCGGCCGCTGAGGAAGTAGATGCCGCCCACCAGGATGGGGCCCAGGCGCGCGAAGTTGGAGCCCATGTAAAAGCCCACCATGCCCAGGTCCAGCCCGTAGCCGAAGAGGAAGCACAGGGCAAAGCGGAAGACGATGCTGTCGAGCATGCCCGCCAAAAAGGCCAGGCCCGCCGCGCCGGTGCCGGTGGTGACCGACTGGACGCTGCTCATGACCGCCGACATAAAGCAGGAGACCGCCACCACGACCATCATATCAAAGGAATAGGCCAGCACGTCCGGCTCCTTGTTAAACAGCCGGAAGAGCAGCTCGTGGCAGGGCAGCATCCACAGGGTGTTGACCGCCGCCAGGGCCAGGCCGAAGCTCAGCAGGTACAGGACGATCTTTCGCACGCGCTCGATCCGGCCGGCGCCGACGTTCTGGGCCACCATGGCGCCGCCGGCCTGCATCAGGGACATGTCGATGGCGTTGACCAGGGTGAACACCCGGTCGCCGACGCCCCAGGCTGCCGCCGCCGCCAGGCCGTAGCCGTTGACAAAGGCGGTGATAACCGTCTGGCTCAGGCCGATGACAGTGTATTGCAGCGACATCGGCAGGCCCAGCTTGATGATGGTCAGGGTGTAGAACTTCTCGAGCCTAAAGCTGCGGCGCCGGAAGTCGAAGTCGAAGCTGTCTCTGCGGCGGTAGAGGTAGATCACCGCCACGATGAAGGCCACGGCCTGGCCGATGATGGTGGCCCAGGCGGCGCCGGCGGCGCCCATGTCCAGGCCCGCCACGAACAGCAGATCCAGCACCAGGTTGATCACCGAGGCGATGGCCACGAAGAGCAGCGGCCGGGTGCTGTCGCCCATGCCGCGCAGGACCGCGCAGACGGCGTTATAGCCGAAGATGAAGGGCATGCCCAGGCTGCTGACCACCAGGTACTCCCAGGACTGCTGCACCGCCTCGGCGGGGGTCTGCATCCAGGCGACGATCTGGCGGCCCAGCCCCGTGCCCACCACCAGGCACAGTAGGGAGATGAACAGCAGCAGGGAGAAGAGGTTGCCGATGGTCTTGTTGACGCCCTCGGCGTTCTTGGCCCCGATCTGCTGGGCGATGAAGACCTGGCCTGCGGAGGCAAAGCCCATGGCCAGGGAGGTGAAAATCATGGTCAGGCGGCTGCCCTGGGACACCGCCACAGAGCCCACGCTGCCCACAAACTGCCCCACGACCACCATGTCCACGGTGGAGTAGAGGGTTTGCAGCAGGGTCGCGCCCAAAAAGGGCAGGGTAAATCGGATCAGTTTTCCGGCAATCGGCCCTTGGGTCAGGTCGCTGCCGATTTTTCGCTTTGCGTCCATTGGCGCACTCCTCTCGGCTTTTGGTTGTGTGCTACTGTATTATATCTGCCGCCGGCTTCGTTTGCAAGCGGCAGCCTGGCCAATTTTTGCGGCTTTTTCGCCTGCTTTTCAGTCAACCCCGCCGCAGGCTGCGCCGCCGGGCGCAAAAAAGCGCCGCACTCGGCGCGTGCGGCAGCTTCGTTGCGCAAAAATTAAACCAACTCGATGACGGCCATCTCGGCGGCGTCGCCCTTGCGGGGGCCGGTACGGATGACGCGGGTGTAGCCACCGCTGCGCTCAGCGTACTTGGGGCCGATCTCGGTGAAGAGCTTGTGCACCACGTCCTCCTTGGTCACATAGGCCAGCGCCTTGCGGCGGGAGGCGAGGGTGTTGGTCTTGGCCAGGGTGATCATCTTCTCCACCACGGGCTGGACCTCCTTGGCCCGGTAGAACGTGGTCTCGATCTTGCCCTTTTCCAGCAGATAAGTGGTCATCGCCCGCAGCATGGCGCGGCGCTGATCGCTCGTGCGCCCGAGCTTTCTCGTTCCGAACATGGGAATTACCTCCTTCTGAAATGATGTCGGGAATCCCCCGATCAGTTGTTGTTCTTAGAGTCCTCACTGGCCAGGGACAAACCCATCATAGCCAGCTTGTTCTGTACCTCTTCCAGCGACTTGCGGCCCAGGTTGCGCACCTTCATCATGTCCTCGCCGGTCTTGGAGATCAGGTCCTCGACGGTGTTGATGTTGGCGCGCTTGAGACAGTTGAAGCTGCGCACGGAGAGGTCGAGCTCTTCGATGGTCATCTCCAGGATCTTGTCCCGGTGGGACTCGGCCTTCTCGACCACCGTGGTCCGGTTGGCCACCGTATCGCTCAGGTCGGTGAAGAGCACCAGGTGATCTGTCATGATCTTCGCGCCCAGCGACACCGCGTCCCGCGCGGAGATGGTGGAGTCGGTCCACACTTCCAGCGTCAGTTTGTCATAGTCGGTCATGTTGCCAACGCGGGTATTTTCCACCGTGTAATTGACCTTGTAGACAGGCGTATAGATGGAGTCGATGGGAATCACGCCGATGCCCGTCTGAGCGGTCTTGTTTTTGTCCGCAGAGACGTAGCCCCGGCCGTGGTTGAGGGTGATCTCCATATTGAAGCTGGCATCGGCGCCCAGGGTGCAGATGTGCAGGTCGGGGTTGAGGATCTCGACCTCGGCATCGGCCTTGATGTCGCCGGCACAGACCTCGCGCTCCCCCATCGCCTCAATGTAGACCGTCTTCGCCCCGGCGCAGTGCAGGCGCGCGATGATCTTTTTCACATTCAGGACGATTTCGGTGACATCTTCCTTCACGCCGGGAATGGTGGAAAACTCGTGCTGGACACCGGCGATCTTAATCGAGGTCGCGGCGGTGCCGGGCAGCGAGGACAGCAGGATGCGGCGCAGGGAGTTGCCCAGGGTCGTGCCGTATCCTCGCTCCAGCGGCTCGACGACATACTTGCCATAGGAGCCGTCTTCGGGATTGTCAATGCACTCAATACGCGGCTTTTCAATTTCTACCATGATAGAAATACCCTCCTTGTAACTTGGGGTGACGCCTCGCGGCGCGCCCCCCTTTGGTGAAACAGCTTACCAATGGATCGAGGGTAAGGACGAAGACCTCCGCCGGCGCGCGCGCCGGGCGGTCGTCCGGTCCCTTCTCTAATGTTACTTGGAGTACAGCTCGACGATCAGGTGCTCTGCGATGTCGAAGTCGATGTCCTCGCGGACGGGCATGGTGACCACCGTGCCCTGCAGGTTGGCGTTGTCCTTGTCGAGCCACTTGGGCGCCGGACGGAAGGCGTCCTCTTCTTTCATCTTCTTAAAGCGGGTGGTGGAGGCGCTTCTCTCGGTCACAGCCACGACGTCGCCGGGCTTGACCAGGTAAGAGGGCACGTCCACGCGCTTACCGTTGACGCTGAAGTGGC
>CALWWH010000019.1 GCA_944385195.1 uncultured Oscillospiraceae bacterium
CTGGGGAAGGCGGTGATGGCGTCGCAGATGCGCATGGCGACGGCGTCGACGATGCCGCCGTAATAGCCGCACAGGGCGCCGATGAGCAGCCCGAAGACGAACCCCACCGCCAGCACCGCCAGGGCGATGGTCAGTGTCGTGCCTGCGCCGTCCAGGGTGCGGGAGAGCACGTCGCGGCCCAGCTGATCGCAGCCGAAGGGGTGCGCCAGGGAGGGGCCCGCCAGCTTGTCCGCTGCGCTGAGCTGACCGGGGTCGTAGGGGGTCCAGAAAAAGCCGACGAGCATATATAGCAGCATGACGGCCGTGATGACCAGGCCGATGCGCATGTACCAGTTGTGTTTTTTCATCCTCAGCCCTCCTTCAGACGGGGGTCCATCACCCGGTAGAGGATGTCCGCCAGGAAGTTGCACAGGACCACCAGGGCGGCCACCAGGACGATGATCGCCTGGACGACGGGGTAGTCGCGGTTGTTGATGGAGGAGATCAGCATCTGGCCCAGGCCAGGGATGGAGAAAATCTGTTCCACGACGATGGAGCCTGCCACCAGCTCGGCGATGGTGGTGGCCAAAAAGGTCACCACGGGAATCATGGCGTTGCGGAGCACATGGCGCCACAGGGCCGAGGTGCGGGTGTTGCCCCGGGAGTAGGCGGTGCGGACATAGTCCGCGTCCAGCTCATCCAGGACGCTGCCGCGCAGCATCTTGACCACCATGGCACTCTTGGGCAGGGCCACGGCCAGGGAGGGGAAGAACATGAACCACAGGTAGGCCCCCAGACCCTTGTCCGGACTGACATAACCGCCGGGCCGGAACCATTGCAGCACCAGGCCGAAGAAGAACACCAGCCCCACGCCCACGACGAAGTTGGGCACAGACATCGTGATCTGGTTGAGGACGGTCAGGGCCCGATCCAGCCAGGAATTTTCAAACCGCGCAGCCAGCAGGCCCAGGGGAAACGAAATCAGCACGATGAGCACAAAGGAGAACGCCGCCAGGGTCAGGGTTGGAGCCACGCGGGTGACCAGAAGGTCGGCCACGGGGATACCGAAGTTGTAGGAGACGCCCATGTCCCCGGTGACGAAGCCGGAGAGCCAGTTCCAGTAGCGCTGCCAGAGGGGCAGATCCAGGCCCAGCTGCCCCCGCAGGGCGGCGATCTGTTCTGCCGTGGCATCCAGGCCCAGGATGGTATCCGTCGGGTCGCCGGGGATGATCGAGAAGGCCACGAAGGCCAGCACCGTGACCAGCAGCAGCGTGACCAGCAGCAGTGCGAGGCGTTTGAGCAGTTTCATGCGTTGTGGCTCCTTTCAGGAGGTGGGTCATCTTGCGGCGACAGCGCTCCCCAAAGGGAGAGCCGGAGTTCTGATCCAGATAAAACCCAAGGGGCTGCCAAAGGCAGCCCCTTGGACAGAGCGTTACTTATAATAAATCGTGGACATATCCAGCACGTATGTTGCGTAGAAGGTCATTCCGTCCAGCTCCGGACGCATGACCACCAGGTCACACAGATCCTGAATCCACAGGCTGGCGGCCTGCTCATTCAAAATCTCCTGGGCGCGCTTGTAAAGGCGTACCTGTTCGTCCATGTCCATCGTGGTGATGGCCTGGGCGATGACCTCGTCATACTCAGCGTTGGAGAAGGAGATGAAGTTCTTGCTGTGGGTTGTGGTATAGCGCTCGAGCATTTCGCGGGCGGTCATGTCGCTGGCAGCGATGCCGGAGACCGTAGACTGAAAATTGCGGCCCTGATACACTTCACTGACCCAGGTCTCCCAGGGGACCTCCTCCACCTCGGCGGTGATGCCCACGGCGGCCAGCTGCTGGGCCAGCACCAGGCCCGTGTCTACATGCTGCTCATAGTTGGAGGGGACGGTGATGGTCATGGCAAAGCCGTCAGGATAGCCTGCATCCGCCAGCAACTGTTTGGCGGTGTCAAGATTCTGCTGATAGGCGGTGGCCAGTTCCGGGACGAAATACTTGGTAAAGGCCGGGTACATGCTCGTGCCCGTGGCCACGCCCGCCCCGTCAGAGACAAAATCAATGATCTCGGGGACGTTGATGGCGTAATACATGGCCTGACGGACGCGGACGTCGTCAAAAGGCTCCACTGCGTTGTTCAGATACAGGGCCTGGACGAGCTTCATGGTGTCCTGGAGGACGGTGAAGTTGGCCTGAACCTCGCTGGCGACGGTGTTGGGCAGGTGGATGACCATATCGAGGGTGCCGCCGCTCAGGCCCAGCACCAGGGAGTTGACGTCGGTGATGATCTTGAAGGTGACCTTCTCCAGCTTTGGCGCGGCGCCCCAGTAGTCCTCAAAGCGGCTCATCTCCATGCTGCTCTGGGGGGTGTAGGAGACAAACTGGAAAGGACCGGTGCCCACCGGGGCGGTGGCCTGGGTACTGCCGGAGCCGGCTGGGATGATGGCGGCGGTCATGGAGTTGAGAAACTCCAGACTGGGCTCTGCCAGCGTTACCACCACACGGCCCGCCTCATCCGAGGCGATGCTCGTGACAGAAGAAAACGCCGCGATCAGAGGCGTACCATCGTTCTCCGACCCGGCGCAGCGTTCCAGGGAATACAGGACATCATCGATGGTGACCTCGTTCCCGTTGTGGAACTTCACGCCTTCGCGGAGGGTGAACGTGTAGATTGTACCATCCGGGGAAATCGTATAGTCACTGGCCACGGCGGGGATGACCCCACCGTCGGGGGAGGCCTTCATCAGGCCCTCGAAGATGTTGAACATGACCTCTTCCGTGCCGGCGTTGACCGCCTTATGCGGGTCGAGGGTGTCCAAATCCTGTGCGATACCGACCGTGACTGAGCTTCCTTCGGATAGCTCGCCCGATACTGCAGAAGCCGGGTCGTCGGTGCTGGGCGTCGTGTTTCCTGCGCATGCGCACAGTGAAACCGACAGCAGGACGGCCATAGCCAGCAGCAAAAGGGCCCATTTGCGTTGTTTGGGCATTTTGCTTCTTCCTTTCTTTCTGCAAATAGCATCTTATTCAGTTGCAGGGCCATTATATCATATGCGCTCTGGAAATACAAGACACTGGGGGGAAAATCTTTGCCCGCCGGCTCTGGCGCCGCAAAAGAGCTTGACGCAGGGACCTGCCGGTGCTATAATACGCGCGGGAATGAAGTTCTCCCCTGGGAAACCAAAACCGCTGATTCAGCTGATGACTTCTGCGATGATTTTATTCGGTCGCAGAAAGCATCAGCTTTTTTGCGTCCAAAGGAGGAAAAACTATGTTAACATCCCTGGCGCTGATTTTTCTGGTGGGCCTGAGCATGGCCGAGATCTGCAAACGATGCAGGCTGCCCCGTATCATCGGGATGCTGCTTACGGGCATGGTGCTGGGGCCGTTTGCGCTTGATCTGCTCGATGCGTCCATCTTGTCGATTTCTGCCCAGCTGCGGCAAATGGCGCTGATCATCATCCTGCTCAAGGCCGGCCTGTCCCTCAATCTGAGCGATTTGAAAAAGGTGGGGCGGCCTGCGGTCATGATGTCCTTTGTGCCGGCGAGCTTTGAAATCCTGGCCTTTGTTCTCTTTGCACCGTCGATTTTAAATCTCACGAGGGTAGAGGCGGCCCTGATGGGCGCCGTCATGGGCGCGGTCTCCCCGGCCATTGTCGTGCCGCGGATGGTGCAGCTGATGGAAGAAAAGTACGGCACGGGAAAGGGCATTCCCCAGCTCATTTTGGCGGGCGCTTCCTGTGACGATGTTTTTGTGATCGTGCTCTTTTCCACCTTTCTCGGCATGGCCCGGGGAGGGGCCTTCAAACTGATAAAACTGGCGCAGATACCCACATCCATCGTACTGGGCATTTGTTTGGGACTGGCCGCCGGGTATATCCTCAGTAGCTTTTTTGAGGCGGCATACGCGCACAGGTATTACGTCCGAAACAGCATGAAGGTGATCGTGGTTCTGGGCGTTTCGTTTTTGCTCATGGCCATTGAAACCTGGCTGGAAGGGATCATATCGGTATCCGGGCTGCTGGCTGTGGTGAGCATGGCCTGTGTGATCAAGGGCAAAAGCGTCCCCTTTGTGGCAAAGCGCCTGTCTGAAAAGTTCGGCAAGCTCTGGCTGGCAGCGGAAGTGCTTCTCTTTGTCCTGGTGGGGGCTGCGGTAGATCTCCGCTATACGCTTGAGGCGGGCGCGGCAGCGGCGCTGATGATTCTTCTTGCTCTGATTTTCCGTTCAGTGGGCGTGGCGCTGTGCCTGCTCCGGACGCCGCTGACGGGGAAAGAGCGCCTGTTCTGCGGGATCGCCTATCTGCCAAAGGCGACGGTTCAGGCTGCCATCGGGTCTGTGCCGCTGGCCCTGGGGCTCCCCTGCGGGCAAATGATCCTCTCGGTGGCGGTGCTGGGCATTCTGATCACGGCGCCGCTGGGCGCGCTGGGGATCGATCTGAGCTACAGGCGCTTTTTAAAGCGGGAGCCATCGCAGGAAAAGCGGCGCTCCTCCTCGGTGGCAAAGGGCTTGCCGCCGAAGTGATCCTCTGGGAACTCGGAAACCAGGGCGACACTGCCGCTAAAGGGCGCAGGCGGCGGCTGAGGTTTTCCCAGGGGGCGGGGCCGCTGCGGATTGGGGGGTAATCCTCTCGCCGTTGGGATCGACGGGCAGGTACTCTATCTGGCCCATTTTGTGATAGGCGCCGTAGATCGTTGTTTCAAAGCTGCGGCCCTTCTCCCGATTCATGGTCATGCCCATGACGCTCAGATGGCAGACGTGGATTTTTGCCTCATCAAAGAAGTCACGGATAACCGGGTCCAGGGTGATGCGGGAAGGTGCGTGGGTTGTTTGCAATCAGGTCGAGATAGTAGGGGTCGCCATTTTCGTCATAAGCGAAGGTTTCGCCCTCGATGCCCCAGTTGCTCAGAAGAATGCCATCCTCGGAATAGATATAGTCATACATTTTGATGGCTTCTTCGACGTAGTCGCTATCGGCGAAGATAAGGGCGCCGCTGGTAGCGACACGGGCAGGCTCGGACCTCTGAATGCCGACTTTGTTGGCAACGCCCTTTTCCAAGGTGGCGTGGGGCACCATGACAGCGTAGAGGCCCTCTTCGGCAATGTTCACATCGGCCCAATAAGTGCCAGACTGGGAGTACAGGCCGGGGAATGCGCCGGACTGGTTTGCTGCCATACGGGCCTCATCGGGGCCAGCGCCCATCTGAGCCCACTGGCTGGTGGAGAGGAAGTCCCGGTTGATCAGATTCTCGTCATACCATCTGGACATCAGGGACAGGAAATCGCGATAGCTGTCTTCGATGATCGTGCAGGCGACGGCCCCATCCCGCTGAATCATGTAGGGGGATTTGCTGACGATGCCGTAGGCGGAGGCAATGTTGTTCTCACCGGGCAGACCGGTACTGGAAACATCCATGGGGCCGACGCCGCCGGTTTTGTTGTCCCGGAACGCCGTGAAAATTTCTTCCCACTCTGCGACGGTTTTCGGGATCTCAAAGTTCAGCTCATCCAGCCAGTCACCGCGGAACCAGTAGTTGCAGAAGCCCGGCTGCACGCGGTCGTAGACCATGTAAAAGCCCATCAGGTGATGCTGGTCGGTCAGAGCAGACTTCATCTTTGCATGCCATTGAAGCTGCGATCACCAACAACCCGGAAGCTGTGGTTGCCTATCTGCTCGGCCGCAGTGCGCTGGATGTGCCGGATCCCTATGTGCTGCCTCCCGAGGAGTACCGCAAAGGGGAGGAGTCTGGCCCTGAGGACAAAAAGACGGGTTAAAATGGGGCTGCATCCGCGTGAAAAAGAAAAAAGCGGCGGGAGTACCACTCTGTGGTACTCCCGCCGAAGCGTTTTGATGGGGCTCTCTCGGCAGCCGGCTGCTTAAGAGCGGGAAAGCGCCTTGCTCAGCAAAGGCTTACGCCCCAAAACCGACCTCAACAATCTGAACCGTGCCGGACTCGACCTGGACGCGGACGGCCCAAACCTCGCCCGCGGGCAGGGTCAGCGCCGGGACGGTGATGGGCTCACCGGCTGCGATGGTCAGGGTTTCAGACTCTTCGCCACAGGAAACGGTGAGAGTGGTGTCGCTTAGGGCCTTGACTGTCAGCGTCACAGGGCAGGGTTTCACCACGTCGCGGATGGTGTAGTGCACGAAGTCTCCCTGGCTCATCTCAAGCCACAACACATCCAGCGGATTCTCCCACTGGCCGATGTAGCTTTTCATGGTCTTGGGGTAGGTGGGAGCGCTGCCGGGCTTCCGGACCAGTTTGGTGCGGTCCACCAGACGGTATTCCATGACGTTGCCGCGGGTCCAGCTGCCGCTGAAGGCAACGCCGGGTTCGCCGTGGTCATAGCCCACGCCGGGGATGACGATGCCGGGCTGACGTAGGACGTACTGATGGCGATCCTCGGGATGGCTGCACTTGTCATAGTCCAGCTGCTCGAGCAGGGCGTCAAAGATCTGCTGCGCCCGGGCATAAGAGGGCTTCGGGCCGCCGTGGTCTGCGTAGTCAAAGATCTCCTTCCAGCCCTCGGGCAGGTTGTAGCCGGCGGGGGCTCCGCGGCCAAAGGGGCTGGGCTCCAGAGGATTGGCGCTCTTCCAGCACCAGAGGGCGAAGCCGATCCCCTCTTTTGCCAGCAGCTCCAGGAAGACGGCATTGTCCTTGTTGCCGGAGCCGCCCTCGCCCATCCAGATGGGGACTTGCAGCGCCTCGGCGCGCTCGAGGTCGGCCATGATCTCGTTGAGCTCGGGAACGAAGCCGTAGTTGTGCACATGAATGCACCAGTTGTGCTCGGTGGGATCATAGTCGTGGTCGAAGATGTTGAGCATCGTGGACCACTGCATGCCCTCCAGGGTGAACATGTGCTTTTTGTCGATGGCACGGATGCGGGCAATGCACTCATCATAGAACGAGGCCAGGTCCGGGGCCACATGGTGCCAGTTCTTGTCATTAATGGGCTCGTTGAGCAGATCGTAACCGGCGACGATCCAGCGGTCGGCATAGCGGCGGGCGATCTCTTCCCAGAGGACGATGCAGCGCTCGCGGTTTTCTGCATCCAGGAACAGATGAGGGACGTTGTCGACGCCGTCATCGCAGCCGCCGCAGGACTGCCCGCCTGGGGCGGCGTGCAGGTCCAAAATGGCGTAGACCTTGTACGCCTCGCACCAGTCAAGGACCTGGGTCAGCATTTCAAACGTATCTTCGTTGAAATGGTAGCCCGGCTCTTCATACATCAGCGCAGCGGCGTTGAGCACCAGACGTACAGAGTTGTATCCAAGCTCTGCCATGGCTTCAATGTCGCGGCGGCCAAGGTGCCTGCGATACCACTGGGGCCAGAAGTTCTTTGCGTATTCACTGCCGCATAATTCGCGGATCAGCCAGTCCATAGAGCGGGCGCGGTCGAGAAGTTTCGGGCGGTTATAAGCGCCGTCGAAGGGGCGGGTGCCGCCGACCATAAATCCCTCGGGATTCATCCAGTTGCCAGCGCCCCATCCGCGGAGCACAATCTGCTCCCCGAGGCCGTTGACCATCTTGGTGCCCTGGGCGCGGACAAAGCCGTTGACCCGGGCGCGACTGCATGGATTACTCATACTATTTCCTCCGATTCCTTTTATGAAGGGGCTCCTAAAAGACGCTTAGGAGCCCCGGGGCTTAGCTTATAGAAGTTAGGTACTGGATTTTAATTGCTGCTGCGCGTCTGAATGCGGTCATAGGCATCCTGCTGCATCTGGAGCGCAGTCTCCAGGCCCATGCTGTAGAGCGTCTGGACGAAGTCGTCCCACTCCGTGTCGACGGACTTCTCGCCGGTGATGAAGCGGGTGAGATTCTCGTCGATGCAGGTGCGCATGTCGGCCACGATGGAGTTATACTCGGAAGCATCCTCCTCGGCGATGGTCAGCGCGTTGACGGTGCAGGGCGTCTCGACGCTGGCATAGGAGTTATACCAGGTGTTGCGGGCTTCGATCTGCTCGGGGGTGAAGTTCGGGGTCTTGATCTCACGGGTCCAGTCATACTGCCAGGGACCGCCGACACCGGAACCGGTGTAGATGCTCAGCATCTGGTTCAGAGACAGGTCAGGGTCGTTGTAGATCTTCTCGGTCAGATAGGGCACGCCATTTTCGTCAACGGTGTGGGCAACACCCTCAACGCCGTAGTTGAGCAGCAGGGAGCCCTCATCGGTGTAGAGATAGTCAAACCAGCGGACCATC
>CALWWH010000020.1 GCA_944385195.1 uncultured Oscillospiraceae bacterium
TTCAATGGATAGAGCGTCAGATTCCGGTTCTGAATGTTGGGGGTTCGAGTCCCTTCGGGCGTACCAAAAAATCCTGTAACCAAAACGGTTACAGGATTTTTTGCTTTTCGGCCAGTTTTTCCATACCCGGCCAGTAGGTACAGGCCGTTTCCCTCCGCAAAGCGGTAGACGCCAACGCCGTAGGGCAGGGTGTCGCCCGTCTCCAGCTTATCCGGAGATCGGCTGGCCGCCATGGTGCGGGCGCTGAAGCTTCCCAGGCCGTCCAGCCGTTCCATCTCCGCCACCGGGTTCAGCTTGCCCTCCAAATAGGTATCAAACTGCGAGGCTGGAATCCAGTGGAGCTTTTGAAAGCTCTTTTTCACCGTGGAGTCGCCCTCTGTCCCTCTGGTCACCGGGCGCAGGGGGTTGGGGAGATACAGCTCATCCCCAAGGAACGGATGCAGGTCACTCAGCCGCAGTGCGCCGCTCTGCACCGCCTCCGCCAATTCACCTGCGCTGTGCTTTACCCTGCGGTGCCGCCTTTCCGGTATACCACCACCATCTGCCCGTCTACCTCAGCGACGCGGGCCTCAACGTGATAGACCTGGCGGATAAAATCGGGCGTCAGTAGGTCGTGGGGGCGGCCGCTGCCCACGAGGCGGCCGTCCTGCAAGGCGTAGAGCCAGTCGCAGTAGGTGGTTGCAATATTCAGATCGTGCAGGGCGGCCAGCACCGTCTTGCCTGAGGCGCGCACCAGGTCCATCATCCCGAGCTGATGCTGGATGTCCAGGTGGTTGGTCGGCTCGTCCAGGATCAGGCAGGGGGTCTGCTGGGCCAGAGCGCGGGCCAAAATGACCCGCTGCCGCTCCCCACCCGAGAGAGTTGAGAAGCTGCGCAGGGCAAAGCCAGCGAGTCCCACCGCTGCCAGCGCTTCAGCGGCGTTTTGCCGGTCGCGGGTGCTGTCTCGCTCGAGGGCGCGCTTGTGTGGAGCACGGCCCATCAGGACGATTTCCTCCACCGTGAAATCAAAGGCGTAGGCGTTGTGCTGGGCTACCACCGCCAGATATTGGGCCGACTGGCGGACACTGTACCGCTCTAATTCTTGGCCGTCCAGCATTATCGCGCCGCCAGTGGGCCGCAGGGTGCGGTAGATGCATTTGAGCAAGGTGCTCTTGCCACTGCCGTTGGGGCCGATAATGCCCACCAACTGGCCGTCGTGGACGGCAAGGTCGATGCCATGCAAAATTTCTTTTCCGCCCGGCGCGGCGGTCAGACCACGGGTCTCAATGGTCACGATGCACCACCCCCAAAGCCGTATTTGCTGCGTGCCATCAGGTAGAGAAAGACCGGTGCGCCCAGCATCGAGGTCAGCACGCCGATGGGCAGCTCGTTGCCGGGTAACACCATCCGGCAGAGCACGTCGGCCCAGAGCAGGAATAGCCCGCCCGTCAGCACCGCCAACGGCACCAGACGCCGGTGGTTTGTGCCGAACAGCATCCGAACCGCGTGGGGCACCACCAACCCCACAAAACCGATGATACCCGCAGCCCAGACCGCAAAGCCGGTCATCAGGGCGGCGACGGCGAGGTAAGCAGTCCGGCGGCGGTGGAGGTCCACGCCGAGTGTGAGGGCGGTGTCGTTCCCCAGTAGCATCAGGTCGAGGGCGCGACACTGGGTTAGGAAGAAGGCTGTGCCTGCCAGCGCCACCAGCGCCAGCACCGCATTGACTGGCCAGCTTGCGGCAGCTAGGCTGCCCATCGTCCAGCGGGCCACCTGGCTGACAGCGCGGTCAGCGTCGGCGCGATAGATCAGGAAGTTGGAGAAGGCCCCGCAGACTGCCGAAAGGGCCGACCCGGCCAGCAGCAGCTTGACGGCGTTGGCCCGGCCACCGAGGTTGGCCAGGAATACCACCGCAAAAGAGGTCCCCAGCGCGCCAAGAAAGGCCATAACACCTACAAAGTTGCCACCCCAAGCTGCGCCCACCCCCAACAGGACGGCCAGGGTCGCGCCAAAGCTCGCCCCCGACGAGATGCCCAACACATAGGGGTCGGCCAGGGGATTCTGGACGATGGCCTGCATCGCCACCCCGCTGAGAGAGAGGCAGGCCCCCACCGTCACCGCCAGCACCAGCCGGGGCAGCCGGATGAGCCAGACCACATCGTGGACGGCGTTGCCTGGCCCCCACCCTTCGGGGAAAGGAACGCCAGTCAACAGATGGGCCAGCTCGTGGTACAGGACAGCGTAGACCTGCCCTACCGGCAGGGGGGTTGTACCAAACATTACCGCCGCGACCAGGGACAAGAGCAGGATGATTAACAAAAAGGCCAGCGCTGCCAGAAAGGCCGCGCGGCTTTTCAGCCGGCCCATCAGGCGGCAGCGTCGCCGTACATACCGGCGGCGATGGTGCGGATGCCGTCGATAGTGCGGGGGCCTGCGGCGTACATATCACCCAGCATGATGGGATAGACCCTGCCTTCCTGCACTGCCAAGAGGCTGGCCAGGGCAGGATCCTCGTTTATGACCGCCAGCTGATTGGCGATGACCGTCTCGGGGTTCTCACCGGAGTAGGCCATGTAGACCACAAAGATGACGTCGGGATCGGCGGTGACAAGGTTCTCCTTGCTCATCTCGCTGCCTTCGGGCTGGACCAGTTCGCCGCCCAGCTGGGCCACCATATCTCCGACCAGGGAACTGGCCCCATAGTTGGTGATGTGGCCGCCGATGGGTTCCACCACCGCGACCTGCACCGGCTCCTGCCCTTCGACCGATGCCAGTGTGCTGGAAACAGCGGATTTCATCTCGTCTACCAGAGCCTCTGCCCGCTCCTCGACGCCGAAAATTTTGCCAAGGTTCAGGATGTCGGCATACTCGTTCGCAAGCGTTCGGAGATGGCCGCCGGCGCGGGTGTTGCTGTTGATGTAAGTGGCTACTCCTTTTTCGTGCCAGGCAGGCACGTCGCCCAGGTTCTTCTCGCTGAACAGCGCCCCCCAGGACAGGATCATATCGGGCTGCAGAAGGGTGACCGTCTCCTTGTCGGGCGCAAACACGTCCTCCTGGTAGTTCATCCGGGCGAAACCCTCCTTCCACTCGTCCTTGACCGCGTTATCCAGGCCATAGGAGGCGATGACATGGTCCTCCAGGCCGAGCGCGATCATGGTCTCAATCGACCCCTGGTAGATTGCCACCACCCGCTCTGGGGTTTTTTCATAGGTATAGGTCACCTCGCTGCCGGTGTAGTCGTAGTTGGTGATGGTCACGGGGTAGCTCCCGGCTGTCTGCGTGTCCGCTTTCGGAGCTGCCAGTGCGCTGGACGCCGCGGAGACGCTGGTGGCCGTGCTGGACGTCGCGCTCTGTCCGCCGCAGCCGGCGAGGTTCACTGTCAGGGACAGGGCCGCGAGGCCCGCCAGGATTTGTCTGTGTTTCATACAAAAGACTCCTTTCGCCCGTCCTTACCGCACCACAAAAAGAAAGCGCCCTTCTCCCCAAAAGAGAAAGGCGTTGGACAAAGCGTCTGCGAGAGGCCGGCGGCCCCTCCAAAAAACAGTGCGCCAAAGCCCGCAGCACACCTGCGAGCCTCTTTTCCACACCGGCGTTTGGTCCGTCCGCGGTGCGGGTCCTGCCCTCCCACCGCCCCGACAGGCATGGGGCGGCGTGCAGTATCAACCGCAGGGCAGGTCTTCCGGCTCAGAAGGTTGAAGCGCATAGCACTCCGTGTCCCGGCCAGCCTTCCCGCGTCATAGACACAGTGACATTTTTGGCCGGGGCTACCATCCTTACGGCGGCGGTCCCGCACAGGCTTCGCACCTGTTTCCCTATTCTCCCGGCCGGCCTCGAAGGCCCCGGGCACCCTGCGGCGCTTTGTAAGGCTAGGATAGCATAAATCGGGGTGGGACACAAGGGCGAAGTGCGCAGGAAACGCCACTGGCAGACATTATGTAAGAAGGGGGCCTATCTCACTTTCGAGCGACTGAATGAGGATGAGCAGGGCAGAAAGATACTGGAGATTTTTCAAAAAGGAGGTAATGTCCCGTCCATCGAACCACAAAGCGCTTTTCAAAAAGGGCTTTTATTTTTCAATACACATGATATAATAAAATGCACCGGGAAAATATTAGAAAATAAGAAGAAAACAATGCGTGTATAAAAGCAATAGGCGTGACAGAGCGGAGGGCCGGCGATTGTACTTCCATTATGGAAAAACCGAAGTGGAATATTTGAAAGGCAAGGACAAAATTTTGGGTGCCGTCATGGATGAGATCGGCCATGTTGATCGTGAGGTAGATACCGACCTGTTTTCTTCCGTGGTTCATCACATCATCGGCCAGCAAATATCAACGAAAGCACAGGCGACGATATGGACGAGAATGAAAGCGCAGTTTGGAGAAGTGAACGCAGAGAGCATTTCGGCAGCCGATATAGATACGTTGCAGTCTTTTGGAATGACATTCCGAAAAGCGGAATACATCAAAGATTTCGCTGAAAAAGTGAAAACCGGGGAATT
>CALWWH010000021.1 GCA_944385195.1 uncultured Oscillospiraceae bacterium
CTCATAGCGGATGGCGCCGGTGGCAATCACCACATCCCCGCTGCGCACATCCAGGTCAATGCCGCCGCAGGTACCCACCCGCACGAACGTGTCGGCGCCGATGGCGTGCAGTTCCTCCATGGCAATGGCGGCGGAGGGACCGCCGATGCCTGTGGAGCAGACGGAGACCTTCTCCCCCAGCAGCGTACCGGTATAGATCGTATACTCCCGGTTCTGGCTCACCAGCGCCGCCTGTGTAAAGTGGGCGGCAATGGACTGGCAGCGGCCGGGATCGCCGGTCAAGATGCAATAGCGACCCACATCACCGGCACTGCAGCGGATATGAAACTGCTTTTCCATCTTTTGCATAAAAAGACCTCCTGGGAATAATTTTCTATCTGTATTATATCGGTATTTTTCTGCCGCGGCAATATGAAAAACTTACATCTGTTATTCTCGCTTTCTCCGCAAATACTACCAACAGCGCACTGCGCTGTATTTTGCTGAGAGGAGGCATTTTTATGCACAGAACCATTTCTATTCTTCTGTCTGCCCTGCTGCTGATGGGTCTGGCTGGCTGCACCAATGAGGACAAAACAACCGGCGAAGGCACCGATACCCAGCAGGAACGCCGCTCTATGGAGGGCTATGACGCCTATGCAGGGGACTGGAGTGACGGCACAGACGACACCTTTGGCACTTCCTTCCAGCAAATGCTGGAGAACGCCCGCGTACACGATAGCGACGGCATTCTGACCGACGGAGAAAACTCTGTCAGCTGACACAAGGCGCTGAGCTTTCAGCGCCTTGTATTCATTCACAAATTATTTACACACCTCCCCTTGACTGGACATAGGCCTCCATGCTATTATTTAGCCTGCTAATATTTAGCATGCTAATTTTTTGAGAGGAGGTCCTTTCAAATGGATACTTACCGCTCTTCGGAGCACTTTGCTCCCCTGCTGGGCTACTGCGACCATCAGGTACAGAAAGTGCTGCACCGGGACTTGAAGAGCGCCGGCTACGATGTATCCCCTATGCAGTGCCGAACGCTGACTTTTCTCCACTGTCAGGGTGGGCAGACCACCCAGAAGGCGTTGGAACAGCACCTGCTGGTAAAGCCCTCCACCGTCAACGGCATTGTCAGCCGCCTGGAGGGAAAGGGCCTGTTGACCCGCAGCCAGAGTGCCGACGACGCCCGCTGCCGTGTTCTGCGGCTGACGCCCCTTGGACAGGGGTTTCATCAGGATCTGGCCCGAATTGCCAGACAAGTCAGCTGCCAGATGGAACAGGGGTTTACTCCAGAGGAGATCGCCACACTGACCGGGTATCTTAAACGTATTGCCCGCAATCTCAACACCCCGAAGGAGGGAACACTATGATCCGACAACTGTACCCCTACACCAAAGGCTATCGGCACTGGATTCTTTTGGCGGTTTTTTGCTCTGCTGCCGAATCTGTTCTGGAGCTGATGCTGCCCAAAGCCATGAGCAACATTGTTGATGTGGGCATCCAGTCCGGTGACCGGGCCTATATCATATCCACAGGACTGTACATGGTGGCGCTGGCGTTGGGCTCGCTGCTGGCGGGCGTAGGCGCCGCCGTCATCGCCGCTAAGGCGGCCATGGGCTTTGGTGCCAATCTGCGCCAGGCTGAATATGAGAAAATACAGCACTTCAGCTTTGGCAACATCGAGCGGTTTTCCACCGCCTCCCTGATCACCCGCCTTACCTCCGATGTGGCCTCGGTGCAGACGACCCTGTTCATGGGCATGCGCATCTGCGTTCGGGCCCCAGTAATGCTGATAACTGCCGTGGTAATGGCTCTGGGCATCAGTTTGGACCTGAGCCGGGTATTTCTGGTGGTAATCCCGCTTCTTCTGGTAGCGGTTTTCATCGTGCTGCGGTATGTCAATCCCTTTTTTACGGCCCTGCAGCAGGCTACAGATGGTCTGAATCTGGTTGTCCAGGAAAACCTCAACGCCGTGCGGGTGGTAAAAAGCTTTGTACGGCAGGACAAGGAGATCGAGAAATTTACCCAGCGCAGCCAACTGCTGCGCCAGACAGCGGAGCGGGCCATGGGCTTTGTGGTCATCTTCATGCCTCTGATCACGCTGCTGATGGGCGGAACGGTTGTAGCCGTCCAGTGGATCGGCGGCCACTATGTGACGGGCGGCACCATGCTCTCCGGTGATCTGATGGCTTTTACCACCTATTCCATGGAGATCCTGATGTCCCTGATGATGGTGTCCATGGTGCTGATGATGCTCACCCGCGCCATCGCCTGCGGCAGGCGTATTGCTGAGGTGCTGACTCAGCAGCCCGAGATCACCGAAGATCTGTCCGATCCCGATCTGGCGGTGGAAAACGGCGCCATTACTTTTGACCACGTTTTCTTCAAGTACCACCCTTCCGCCCAGGAGTGGAACCTGACGGACATCAATCTGCACATTCCTGCCGGCACTACGGTAGGAATTCTGGGCGGTACCGGCAGCGCCAAGACCACACTGGTGAGTCTGATTCCCCGGTTGTATGAGGCGACAGAGGGAACCGTCTCTGTGGGGGGCCACAATGTGCGCAAGTACACCATGAAGGCACTGCACAAAGGTTGCGCTATGGTGCTGCAAAAAAACACCCTGTTCTCCGGCACCATTGCGGAAAACCTCCGCTGGGGCAACGACAATGCCACAGATGAGCAGCTGCGTCAGGCCTGCCGGGATGCCTGCGCCGATGAGTTTATCGACCGCTTTCCCGACGGCTACGACACCTATGTGGAGCGGGGCGGTACCAACCTGTCCGGCGGCCAGAAGCAGCGTCTGTGTATTGCCCGGGCTCTTCTGTGCAAACCCAAAATCCTCATTTTGGACGACAGCACCTCCGCTGTGGACACCGCTACCGACGGGCGCATCCGGCAGGCGCTGCGCAACACGCTTCCTGAGACCACCAAGCTGATCATCGCCCAGCGTATCACCTCCGTGATGGACGCGGACATGATCCTGGTGCTGGATGACGGCCACATCATCGGTCAGGGCACCCACAAGGAGCTGATGGAAACCTGTGATATCTATCGGGAAGTCTATGAATCCCAGCAGGAAGGAGTGAGCATCGATGGCTAGACATGACAACAGACATGGATACCAGCGCCCCCAGCATCTGATGCCTACGGTGCGCCGCCTCATGGTCTATCTGACCCGTTACAAGCTGCTGCTGATTCTGGTGCTGTTCTGCCTGGTTCTGTCGTCCGGCTGCTCCGTGGCAACCACCTACCTGATCAAGCCCATTCTCAACGACTATATCATCCCCGGCAACTTTTCCGGTCTTTTCCGGATGCTGGTGCTGTCCGGCCTGCTGTTTGCCCTCTCGGCAGCCTGCTCCTATGCCTACTCCCGCATTATGATCATGATTGCCCAGCGCAGTGTGGCTCAGCTTCGGGAAGATCTGTTCGCCAAGCTGCAGACACTGCCCATCCAATATTATGATACCCACCAGGCCGGCGACCTGATGAGCCGCTTCACCAACGACATTGACACCGTCTCTGAACTGATCAGCAACAGCTTGGGCAATCTGATCTCCAACACGGTGACCTTTATCTGTACCATCTGCCTGATGTTGTGGCTCAACTGGTGGCTGACATTGATTACCTTCGTTTTTCTGGGCCTGATGGGGCTGGTTGTCAAGGTGGTGGGCGGCCGCAGCCGCGTCAACTTCCAGCGCCAGCAGAGCGCCCTGGGTACTCTCAACGGATATATCGAGGAGATGATCGAGGGGCAAAAGGTCATCAAGGTGTTCTCCCACGAGGAGAAAGCTGTTGAGCAGTTTTCCCAGCTCAACGAGATCTACCGCTCAGCTGCCACCCAGGCCCAGTCCTATGCCGGCATGATGATGCCCGCTATGGCCAACCTCTCCCGTATCAACTATGCTGTCACCTGCTGCGTCGGCGGTCTGCTGGCCGTGGCCGGTATCGGCGATATTGGCACGCTGGGCGCCTACCTGCTCAACGTCAAGGGTGTCAGCCAGCCTGTGGCCAACATCAGCCAGCAGATGAACGTGCTGTTGTCCGCCTTTGCCGGCGCCGAGCGTATCTTTGCCATCATGGATGAACCCGCTGAAGTCAACGAGGGCAAGACGACACTGGTCCGTGTGGAGAAGGACGGCGAAACCCTTACCGAGACCCAGCGCCGCACCGGCCACTGGGCCTGGAAAAAGGCCGACGGCTCCCTAGTGGAGCTGCGGGGCGATGTGCGGCTGCACAATGTGGTGTTCAGCTACGACGGGGAGAAAACGGTTTTGAACGACATATCCCTGTGGGCCAAACCCGGCCAGAAGA
>CALWWH010000022.1 GCA_944385195.1 uncultured Oscillospiraceae bacterium
AACATTGCTGCAAATAGTCAAGAATCTGCGCATCCTGTTCAGAGAACGAAGGCGTGGTAGAGACTGCCAATTGGCCAAAGATGCGGCCAGCATATTCCTGCAAATCCTCCGGGCTGTTGAGCACAGACGGCAGCTCCAACAATTTGTGCAGTGCCAGCTCCTGTTCAGGAGACTCAAGACGGACAGCGCTGGCTGCACTGTTGATTGCCAGCGCAATGGCCTGCAATGTGCCAAGACCAGGTTGCTGGGAGAGCTCCTCGCACAGATCCAAAGCAGCCTGATAGCTGCCGCTTTGCGTCAGGTCATAGATTGTGGCCAGCCGGTTAAAGAATAGTCGGTCGACGTTGTTTTTCTCCGTCAGCTCCTCGAACAACACCACGGGCTGCTGCTGACGGACAGCAGCATATAGTGCGGCCTCTGCCTCCCGGGCGGCAAGCTGAAGGCCGGGAGCGCCAGGCTGCGGCCGGCTGATACCGATGTTGACCGCTGACTGTAGTGTGATTGTTAGTGTATCAGCCAGGGTGCTCAGCAAATCTTTTAGGGCTTTGGCGTCTGCAAAACGACTGTCCAGGAGGAACATCGTCTCCCGCGGAAAGCGAATTGTGTGCATCAGACCAAAGTTTGCCAGACGCTGCTGCACTGCGCCGATGGTGGCCTGGGTGGCCACAGAATACGCTTCTTTGGACAGCTGCCCCGGTTGCTGTGTACAGACCAAAGCATAATGGGACTCGGCCAAGGAGATGTCTAAACGCCTCAATGTGTCGGAATCGTAATTGCCGCCCCAACCGGTGATCAGGTGCTGCAGCACATGCTGACGGTCCCACTCTTTTGCAGTGCGGAGCTGGTCTTCTTTTTGCTCCAATTCCCTCAAATAAGTGTGCACCTGATTTTCGATGGCGTGGAAAACATCGTCTTGGGCCGTCTCATGTGCACGGGACAGTACCAGATCAGCCACCCGTCGGATGGGACGGTACTGTGCACGGACGAAGAGAAAAGCCATCACAGCGCCTAAGAGCACTAAAACAATGCAGCATATAATGCACGTGACATGAAGGACGCTCAGGGCGCTGTACATTTCGCCCTGGGGCATCAGAAAAGCGACTTCGTAGCCATCACTCGTGTAAATCTGGCGAATACCGGCAAGCGGCGTCGCGCTGTCTTGATACACAGACAAGATGGGGCCGGCACTGCTGAAGACGGTCTGGGTGATGTCTGGCCAGACAGATTCATCTCCATGCCATACCATAGCACCCTCGTCCAGCTGCAGTAGAAAAATATCACTTTGAGAAAATCCGTCGCCTGCTGGCAGAATCCCATCGATTGTCGCCTGAATACCAACCAACTTATATCCAGTGTGATAATCGATTCGGCGCAGGTAAAGCAGTTGGCTCTCGCTGATTTGAATGTAGCGGTTGTGTCCGGTAGACTCGGCATAGGCAGCCAATTCTTCCATCGTCAGTCCAAAGTCATCAATGCCCCAGGCGCAGTGATCCCCGCGCCAGTTGGCAATATTCGTCAGCAGCATTTCCGCCCGGGGAATCCAGACGAACATGCCGCTGATGTATTGTTTGGTTTCGATTTGCTCCAGTATATTCTTCTGTAAGATCAGAACATGTTCGATCATTTCTGGCGTTTTTAATGAAGCCCTGACAGGAGAAAGCGCAGTCATATGCGCGTCCAGTTGAATGGCGTTGGCGGCGGATTGAATTTCGTCCATGACCGTTTCCACACGCAGCACAAAATTATGCGCCCGCTCGCGAGAAGTGGACTCTGCTGAAGCCTGGACAGTCTGCAAGGTACGGTTGTGCAGCGAGAGCATGACAATCAGGCTCACCAGAACCACTGCCATATAAGACAGCCACCAGATCCACAAGGTCTTTTTATGATAGCGCATGCACAGCCTCCTCTCTCAGAAGATAGAGTTATAGAACCTGTAAAATCTCACCCTTGAGGTACAGAGACTGTCCCGCTGTCAGCAGGGCAGGGTGGTCTCGGGACTGCTGCAGGCGCTCAATCAGCCGCACCGGGCGGCGCAGGTCGGCGGCAGCCTCTGTGAGCATCTGCGAGAAGAAGGGCGGGGTCATAAACTGGCTGCAAGAGCAAGTGAGCAGGAAACCGCCCGGCTCAACCATCTGCATGGCGCGCAGGTTCAATTCTTTATAGCCTCGATATGCGCTCTCCAGGGCGCGGCGATTCTTGGCAAAGGCAGGGGGATCGAGGATGACGACGCCGTATTTGCGTCCCTCATCGGCCCACTTCCGAGCCACATCAAAGACATTGGCGCAGAAGGTGGAGAGCTCCACACCGTTGAGCGCCGCATTGTCCCGGGTCAGTGCCAAGGCTTCCTCGGAGATATCGACAGCCTCCGCAGAGGCGGCGCCGTAGAGCATGGCGTGAATGGCAAAGCCGCCGGAGCAGCAGCAGAGATCAAGTACTGACTTGCCTGCTGCATAAGGTTTCAGACGCCCGCGGTTCTCCTGCTGATCGAGAAAGTGACCGGTTTTCTGGCCTGTAGGGATGTTGACCAGCATCCGCGCATCGTGCTCGATGATTTCAACGCGGTCGGGGACATTGCCAAATACGCAGCCAGTCAACTGGGACAGGCCCTCCTTCTCGCGGACAGGGAGGTCGTCGCGTTCGTAGATGCCCTTGGGCTGTAGCAAGGCGGCTAGCTCCTCCACAAGAACGTCTTTCCACTGTTCCAGGCCGTAGGACGCAATCTGGAAGGAGAGATAGTCAGCAAACTTGTCCACAGTCAGACCGGGGAGTCCGTCGCTTTCGCCGAAAACCACACGGCAGGCATTGCCGAAGCCGAGCTGCTGGCGGTATCGCCAGGCAGCGGTCAATTTTCGGCGGAAAAAATCCCGGTCGATGGCCTCGGCCTTATCCCGTGTCAGGATGCGCAGGGCGATGCGGGAAGTGCCATGGTAAAAACCCTTGGCCAGGAAGCGATGCTTAGCATCCAGCACGTCGGCGACGCAGCCAGTCTGACAGTCGACTGCCTCGGCAATTTCGTTGTCGTAGATCCACACCGCGCCGGCTCGCACATCAGCATCCTCGCCGCGGTTGAGGATGATATATGGCATGGGATACCTCCGATTCAGACGTTAAACAGGAAATTGACCACGTCGCCATCCTGCATGACGTAGTCCTTGCCCTCGGAGCGCAGAAGGCCCTGGGAGCGTGCGTTGGCCAGCGTAGAGACGGTCTTTAGATCCTCGAAGGATACGACCTCGGCGCGAATGAAGCCGCGCTCAAAGTCAGAGTGGATCTTTCCAGCGGCCTGGGGCGCACGAGTCCCTTTTTTGATGGTCCAGGCCCGGCACTCATCGCTGCCGGCGGTCAGGAAGCTGATGAGCCCAAGCAAGTTATAGCTGGCGCGGATGAGCTGACTCAGGCCGGATTCTGTGATGCCGGACTCCTCCCGGAACATTGCCTTTTCTTCCTCGTCATCCAGCTCGGCGATGTCCGCCTCGAGCTTGGCGCAGACAGGAAGGGCAAGGCTGCCCTCCGCTTCGGCAAAGGTCTTGACCTTCTGGAAGTAGCTGCTGGAAGAGAGGTCGCAGATGCTCTGCTCGTCCATGTTGGCAGCGTAGATGACGCGCTTTGCAGTCAGCAAGTCGCTGATGGCGATGATCTCCCGGTCCTCGTCACTGCATTCAAAGGTGCGCACGGGCTTACCTTCGTTCATGTGGGCAACCAGCTGCTCGAACAGCTCCGCTTCCTTCAAGAATTTCTTGTCGCCTTTGGCGGCTTTTTTGGCGCGGTCAATGCGGCGCTCGGCCATCTCAATATCGGCCATGATCAGCTCGGTGTCGATGATCTCAATGTCACGCAGGGGATCGGTGCTGCCCTCCACATGACCGATGTCGGGGTCATCAAAGCAGCGGACGACGTGGATGATCGCATCCGTACCGCGAATGTTGGATAGGAACTTATTTCCAAGACCCTCGCCCTTGGATGCGCCCTTGACCAGGCCGGCGATGTCAACGAATTCGATGACGGCAGGGGTAAACTTTTTGGGGTGGTACAAGTCCCAAAGCCACTCCAGACGCTCATCCGGCACGGTGACAACGCCCACGTTGGGGTCGATTGTGCAGAAGGGGTAGTTAGCGGCCTCCGCTTTGGCCCCAGACAGAGCATTGAACAGGGTGCTTTTGCCAACATTGGGCAAACCTACGATTCCTAATTTCATGTCGATCTATATCTCCTTATAAATTGCTTTTTAACATGCGCGCTTTATATGATAGATGCCCATACAATATTCAACCTATCCTGTCGTATGTTTTTTAATATTAAGAAAAAGCACACTATCACAGTATAATTATAGCACATAGCGCGGGTGCTCTCAAGCGGATAATTGATTTTTTACAGGGGGCCATGCGACAGCCCCCGCTAGGCCATTTGCAGACTGGTAGTGACAGCGCATTGACAATAAAAATCTTTTCGGTCTGATTGCTGCATCAGTACCGGGGGCCTGGCGCAGCAGCAATATACAGACTGCTAGGACTTGAAACAGATTGTACTTGCAAACGAAATTCCTATCGTGTATAATATCTGTGAAATTAATTTTCAGGAGGCGCATACATGGTTAAATTAGTCGATATTGCTGAAGCTGCAGGAGTTTCTCCTGCAACCGTTTCTCGCGTCCTGAATGATAGCCTGTTGGTTTCCGATGAAAAGCGTGAGCGTGTACTGAAAGCGGTACGGGATCTCAATTATATTCCACTGCGTCCACTGCGCGGATATAACGCCGATGGAGAAACACCTCCTCCCAACAACACAATGGCCAGAAAACTGATTCTTGTCATCCACAGCCGGATGAATGAGATGAATTATGGCGCGATGATAATGGCAGCGTCCGACCTGGGCTATGGGATCTGCACCATCAATATCATGGACTTTGCGAAAAAAAATGAAGAAAACGCCATCCAGGTCATTCAGACCCTACAAAATACGGTGCAATTGGCCGGAGTTCTGCTCTATGGAAATGTGGTAAGCAATGGCAGCCGATTGCAGCAAATACTGGAAACCTGCCCCGTCGTGCAGATCGGGGAACACGCCGAGCTGTCCAATTGCGGTACAGTGACCATAGACAATCAGGCGGCGGTCTATGACACCGTCAAATATCTGCTCGCCTGCGGCTGCAAACGCCCGGTTTTGCTGGTTCGAAGTATGGGAGAGCACGCAACCTTGTGCGAACAGCACCGAATCTGGGGGTACCGTTTGGCAATGCTGGAAGCAGGATTCGAGGTTGAAAATATGCAAATCTACAGCGCAGACGACACCATGGAAGGCGGCGCCGAGACGGTTGAGGAAATTCTTCAGACTGGATTTCAACCAGATGCCATCATTGCCAGCTCCGACTTAGCGGCTATGGGCAGCATTAAGGTGCTGCAATACCATGGGCTGCGCGTTCCCGAGGATGTTGCCGTGGTTGGCTTGGAAGACAATGGTCTGGGATTGCTTTCGGAGCCGGAACTGAGTACCATGGCGGCAGGGCAGGGGAATATCGCCAGCGATGCCATTGAGCTACTACACAAGCTGATCACCGGTGCAATGCAGCCGGGATGCGTGATGCCCTATCCCCGGCAGCTGATTGTTCGCGGCAGTTCTCCGGTGGCAGAGAACGTTCCAGGATTGCTGGTTCACCCTGCTTTGTACGGCAGATGGATCGGCAGACAAACAAAAAAATGAAATATTTTTGCATTGCAATATGCACATATGGGTATCTAATTCTTTGTGCATATTGCAATGCAGTTTTTTTCCTCTACACTTGAAACTAATTTTCAATTATGATATCATATAAAACACAATGTGGATGAAAAATTCATCCACAGGAACTCGGAAACGTGTTTCTGAAAAAATGAAAGGAGTAGATCCCAAATGAAGAAAGCCCTCGCAATTTTGCTGGCAGCTCTGATGCTGCTGACCATGATGGTTGGCTGCGCTTCTGAGCCCGCCGACACTCCCGACACCCCCGATACACCTGCGGCTGATGAGCCGAGCTCTGAGCCCACTGCGGACGAACCAGCTGAGGCGCCTGCGGACGAGTCGGCCGAGGAACCTGCCGAGGATACCGGTGCCGCCGAGCCGCCTGTTGAAGCGCCCGCGGAGACCGCAGAGATCAAATACCCCCTCACTGATGAACCAGTAACCTATACCGTCTTCGCCAACGGCATGATCCTGGGCTCTGTGCCGGATATGGAGGATCTGAACCAGTCTGTGGCTGTGGCTAAGATCAGCGAGATCACCGGCGTCAACATCGACTGGGAGATCCCTTCTGCCGCCGCGATGCAAGAGCAGCTGAACCTGATGATTGTCTCCGAAGATTATACCGACGGTCTGGTCTACTACAGCACCAGCCTCACCGGCGGGCTGGACTACAGCATCCAGGAAGAGATTATCATTGACCTGAAGGACATCATTCACACGTCCTGCCCGAACTATCTGGCCAGAGTAGAGGCTGATGAGAGCGCCAGGCGCGGGGCGTACACCGATGGCGGCCACATGGGCGCAATGTATAAGATGACCGACCGCCGCCCCGAGTGTTATGGCGGTTTCTATGTGGTGGAATCTGTTCTGGAGGAGGCGGGCTTCTCGGCTGACAGCCTGCCCCGCACCTATGAGGACTTTGAGCTCATCTTGGCCGCCGGCAAGGACGACGCCAGCAACGCGCCCCTCTATTTGGATGGTACCTCCCGCATCATGCTCTCTGTTGGTCTCGATGTCGGCAGCGGCTTTTCCCACAACGGTGACAATCAGCTGGTCTACGGCCCTGCCACCGATGCCTATAAACAGCATTTGAGCATGCTGGCTGACTGGTATGCCGAGGGCTATGTGGACAAGGACTTTGCTTCCCGTTCCTCGTTCTATGCCGACATGGGCTTGATGATGGCTGGTGAATTCGTGGTTATGCCGGGCGTTTTTGGTTTCTCCACCGTCTATACCAACAACGGTCTGTCTGTACAGCCGATCCCGCTTCCCGCTCTGGAGGCCGGTGCGCCCCGTTACTTATCCGCCGGCACCAACGACGAGATTCTCAACGGCGACCGCCTGATGATCTTCACTTCCTGCGAAAACCCGACCCTCCTGGCGCAGCATTTTGATTATGGCTACAGCGACGAGGGTGCCATCATCGCCAACTTCGGCGTTGAAGGAGAGACTTTCGAATACGATGAGAATTGTGAAATTGTCTATATTAACCGCGACCCCGATAAAATGGAGCAGTGGTACTCTTACGGCTCCATGCTGCCCTTCCTGAGCCTGACCTGGCGCGAGTACATCGGTGAGCCGGAGCTCGCCACCCGCTCCCGTCAGATCTGGGAGGAGAACTGGTCCTACGAAAACCACAAGGCTTTTGGGTCTCTGACTGCCGAAGAGGGCGAGCAAGTCTCCAGCAAGTACAGCGATATTCAGACCCGTGCCAACGAATATACCATGCAGGCCATCCAGGGCAGCGTCAATATCGACGAGACCTGGGATGCTTTCGTGGATGAGCTCTATGCCATGGGCCTTGAGGAAGTGACTGCTACCTATCAGGCGGCGCATGACCGTTATCTGGCCCGTTAAAGGCTAAATCTAAGTTCATAGAGCGTTACAATTGAGTCGCAATTGAGGTCGGAACGGTGGACGCCTCCACCAATCCGGCCTCTTTGCATAAATTTTGGAAAATTCGAATTATAGGAGGATCATATCATGAGTAAGTACAACAACGGATGCGTCAAGGGCTTCCTGCGAACCAAGGGGACCGGATACGTCAACGGCGACGGGGAGAGCGTCATTCTGACCGGCTACGCCATTGCCAACTGGCAGAATCCAGAGGGCTTCATGGTCGGTCAGCCTCCGCGCCCCATGGAGTGGGTCTTCCCCAAGGACGACATGGGCAACAACCGCCGCTTCGACCGCCGCCGCTCCATGAGCCAGGTCGTCCGTGAGCTGTGCGGCAGCGAGTATCTGTCCACCTTCTGGGACCGCTGGGAGGCTGCCTATACCTCTGAGGATGACATTAAGGCCATGGCTGAAATCGGTTGGAACAGCGTCCGCATTGTGCTCGACGCCAACGCCCTGCTGTACGAAGAGCCAGGCATCCGCTTCAACGAAGGGGCCTTTGCCCGTCTGGACAACATCATGGACTGGTGCGAAAAGTACAAAGTTTATGCCATCCTTGATATGCACGCCTCTGTCGGCGGCATCAACGGCTGCTGCGGCGATGCGCTCTTTGACCACTATCCTAGTCTGCTGTGCGATGATGAGAGCATGGAGCGTCAGATCATCCTCTGGGAAGAGCTGGCCCGCCGCTATCAGGACCGCTGGATCTTGGCCGGATACGATCTTGCCAACGAACCCGTCAGCACTCCGCCGGCCTATTTCGCCATCCCCTTGCTGGACGAGTATTATACCAAGTGCATTGAGCGCATCCGTAAGATCGATGGCGGGAAGCACATCTTCTTCCTGGAGGGCCCCTGCTTTGCCCGCAGCAACGCCATCTTCACCCACGACTACGACCCCGAGTACCACAACTGGGCCATTAACGTCCATATTTACGGTGCTGACTGCTCTATGAAGGATCTGCGGCCGTACCTACTGAAGGGTCTTGAGTTCGACGTCCCCATCTGGATCAGCGAGTCCGGCTCCGATGCGATCGGCAATGCCATCTTCTACGACATCTGCGCCCACCTGGGCGTGGGCTATAGCCTCTGGGGCTGGAAGACCGCCGCCCACAACGGCAAGACCCGCTGCGTTGGATTCCACCTCCCAAAAGACTGGGATAAGATCCAGGCGTATATCCTAGGCGGACCCCGTCCCTCTTATGCCAAGAGCCAGGCAATTTTCGACGAATACCTGGATAACATGTGGTACAAAAACTGCGTCACCGACTTTGAAACCACCCGCATCTCCAAAAAGCACCCCAACATCGACCTGCCCGCCGTGGGCTATGATATGTGGAAGCCTGACGGCCAGCGCTACTACGGCAACTGGGAGTGGGGCAACTACCTGGACTTCCGCTCCGAGGATCGGACCAAGCTGGTTTGGGCCACGGATAAGGAGCTGCCCTTCCCACCCTTTGACTTTGACTGCGGCCCCAAGCCCGTCGTCCGCTATACGCCGATTTATGATCTGGCCCTGGAGCTGACCGCCGGCGAGTGCGCCTGGTATACCGTCCACGAGGCAAAGCAGGAGATGAAGGTTTCCCTCGTTGGCGTAGCGTCGGGCGAGGCCACCCTGCGCCTGAGCGTCGGCGGCGTCGAGTGCGGCGTCGTGACCCTGGCCGAAGGGGACATCCTGCATCCCGGGCTCAGCCAGAGCGTAACGGTCCCCGGCGGGGAGGACGTCACCGTCTGCGTCGAGGTCGTTTCCGGCACCGCCCAGCTGAAGACGGTCAAGTTTGTGTATTGAGATAGGTGCATATTTATGATTACACGTTTGATTACTAACTACATCAAAGAGGGGCACAAGGAGGCGTACATCGCCGCCAGCAAAGCCTTTGCCGAGGCTCTCATCGCCAACAACGGCTGTCTCAGCTGCATCGTCTACGAAGTTGAGGGCGATGATACCTTGGTCATCAACTACGAGACCTGGCCCGATCAGGCCACTGCCGATGCCGTCACCGGGACCAGCACCTTCCGCGAATTCCTGCCGCAGCTGGTTCCGCATTTCTGCGGCAACGAAACCTGGATTGTCAAGCAACGCTGAGGAGGAAACGAAATTATGAAAGTTTTAGGCCTGTCCTTCGGTAAGGTCAACGCCAACTGCGACATTTTATCCAAGGAAGCGCTCTATGGCATCCACGCGGCCTATCCCCAAGCAGAGATCCGCTTTATCAATACGCAGCGTCTGACCATCGGCCGCTGCATCGGCTGTGGTGCCTGCTCTACCAGCCTGGAAAGAGGAAAAGACAACGACTGCGTCATCAAGGACGATTTTCAGATGGTTGAAGACGCCGTCCGGGAGGCGGATGTCATCATTGTGGCCGCGCCGGTCTATGTCTTGCAGCCCGTCGGTCAGTTCAAGGATTTTGTCGACCGCTTTTCCTGCCGTCACGATGTCTCCGCCATCAATTGGGTGCTTGATCGGCGCCGCAGCGGCCAGCTGCCTGGCCAGGCCGGCGACTACCCCATCGAGCGCCTCAAGCGCCGCACCGTCAGCTATATCTCCGTCGGCGGCGCAACCACGGCCAATTGGGTTTCCATGGGCACCGCGACGCTGCACCTGTTTGGTATATCGGCTATGATGAAGACGATCGCCAATTATAACGCATACAAAATGGGGATCACCGGCAATCCCTATCTGAACCAGCAGCTGATCGACGACATGCACGAGCTGGGCCGCCGGACGGCTGAGGCCTTTACGCTGCCTGATGAGGAAATCGAGTGGTTTGCTCCCACCGGCGACGGCGTCTGCCCGGTTTGCCACCAAAACCTGCTGGCCGTCAACGGCACGACGAGCGTCGAGTGTCCCATCTGCGGCATTGAGGGCAAGATCAGCATTGAGGGCGACAAGCTCCATGTAGTCTTCCCGCCGGAGCAGCAGGCCCGCGCAAGAGGTACCTTTGTCGGACTGCGGGAGCACACGGTGGAAATTCAGGGCTTCGGCGCCATCTGTGGCCCAAAGATCATGGCCAACAAGGACTTTCTGGCCCAGCGCATGGAACGGGTGAAGCAGTTTGAAAACCGCATCCGGGAATGAGCAAAATAGCCCGAGGAGATCTCTCTGTGGCGGGCTTTCAATTGCGCATCCGGTGCATTCCTAACGGCGCGCTCATTCCTAGTTCAGATCAGGCGCGTTCCTCTATCAGGGGCGGCTGCAGTTTTGCAGCCGCCCCTGGGCTTTTCTGCCGTGCCCATAGCGGGTAACGCAATCCAAAGGCGGCCGGCACCTCGGTCGCCTCCCAGGCTGCGCCCGCCGGTGTTTCAGGCGCAGCAGCTCCCTTTCGTCTCCCCGGCGAAGGAGCCGGTGGGGGAGAGGTTCGGACCAGGGTGTAAAGGGCCTGACGATGCTATGAAAGGGAGCTTGTAAATCAGAAATTGCAACGGTATGATTTGTGTGGTATCATAGGTACCATCACAGAAGCAAAATGGAGGGAGCAATGCAGATCAGAGAAATTGTCCGCGGCAAAAAGCAGTACCTGAATTTACTTCTTCTGGCGGACGAGCAGGAGGACATGGTGGATCGCTATCTGGAACGCGGAACCATGTATGTGCTGGACGATGGCGGGGTCCGGGCTGAATGTGTGGTCACCGACGAGGGCAGCGGTGTGCTGGAACTGAAAAATATTGCCGTGGAGCCTGCGTTTCAGGGCAGGGGATACGGAAAGGCCCTGGTGGATTTCCTTATCCAGACCTATGCCGGAGCGTATGAGCTCATGCAGGTTGGCACTGGGGACAGCCCATCCACCATCCCCTTTTACGAAACCTGTGGCTTTCAAAGGCACCACCTGGTTAAAAACTTCTTCATCGACCACTATGACCACCCGATCTACGATGGCGGTGTGCGGCTGGTAGACATGGTGTATTTGCAAAGAAAGATGAACGCATGAATCAGAACCTGCATTTGCCGGAAAGGGAAAGCTGCCCGTCGAGGCGTGCATATGCAGGTCAGATTCAGGTAGACGCGCGGGAGTGGGGGCAATGTCCGGGTAAGAGGACAGCTGTACTCTGCGGCCTTTTGAAAGCCAGATCGTCAAAGAACGTCTATGCCGCTTCCATGGCTGTTCTCCGGCCCTGGGATAAAACATAGAATCTTTTTTAAGATTATCTGTGGACAGAATGAATATTTTTTGCTAAAATTATGATACATCAATATTAAGCCGGTGCAGGAGCGGACCCTTTTGACGGCTTTTGATCAAAAGACCGTCATCTCTCAATCGATAAGAATAGGAAAAAGCATCTGCGCCTGCACACATGCCGCACCAGCAAAGCAGGGCTGTGAGCTCTGCGATATTAGTTGAACCGGTAAAGGAGGAATATGATGATTGACTTTTCCAAGATAGAACAGTATCGGGAGAACAACCGCATTGAAGCCAAGCGGGCGCTGGGCGGTCTTCCCAAGAGTATTTGGGAAACCTATTCCGCCTTCGCCAACACCTACGGCGGCATTATCCTGTTGGGCGTGGAAGAGCTGCCTGATAAATCTTTCCACACGGTAGACCTGCCCGATCCGAACCGGCTGATCAGGGAGTTTTGGGAGATTGTAAACGACCCCAGCAAAACCAGTGTCAACATCCTCTCCTCTAAGGATGTGTTTGTGCAGGAGGTCGAGGGCAACCACATTGTTGTCATCAATGTCCCCCGGGCCGAGCGCTCCGATAAACCGGTCTATGTGGACGGCAGTCCACTCGGTACCTATCGCCGCAACGGGGAGGGCGACTATCGCTGCACCAAAGAGGAATACCAGGCCATGGTGCGCGACGCATCTGTGAAGACGCAGGATATGCTGGTACTAAACGAAATGGAGCTGGGCGTATTCAACAAAGAAAGCGTCCGCAGTTATCGCCAGCGGATGCGCCAGTCCCGCCCTGGCCATGTGTGGGAAGCGCTGGAAGATGAAGACTTTCTCCTGAAACTGGGCGCTGTGGGTATTGGAGCTGATGGAGAAAACCACCCCACCTCTGCGGGCCTTCTCATGTTCGGCAACGAACGCGATATCGTTCGGCAATTCCATGCCTACTGTCTGGATTACCAGGAACAGTATGGCAGCGACACAAGCTGGACCGACCGGATTGTTTCCTCCTCCGGCGACTGGAGCGGCAATGTGTACGACTTCTATTTCCGTGTCTATCGCAAGCTGGTTCAGGATATCAAGGCGCCGCTTAAGAGCGATGGAGCCACAAAAGGGGATGGCAGCGCCGTACATCAAGCGCTCAGAGAGGCCTTGGCAAACTGCCTGGTCCATGCGGACTATTACGGCAGGCAGGGCCTGGTCATCACCAAAAGGCCCGACATCATTACCATGTCCAACCCCGGCAGCTTCCGTATTGAGATCAGTGCGGCAAAAAGCGGCGGTGTCTCAGACCCGCGCAATGGAACCATGCTGAAGATGTTCGACCTCATTGACATCGGTGAGCGTGTGGGCAGCGGTATCCCGAATATCTTCCGGGTTTGGCGTGAGCAGGGCTGGGTGCTGCCTGAAATCAAAGAGCAGCTTGAACCGGAGAGAACAACCATCTCGCTCGTATTTCAAAAGGCGAAGGATCAAAAGCAGGAGATAAGAAATCCCGCTGCTGCGGATTACAGCGAACAAAAACAGTCCGTAATCGAATACCTGACACGGGAGATTAATGCAGACTGTAAGGCCATTGCCGACTTGCTCGGTATCAGCAGTCCGCGGGCAAGAGCGGTGCTGGAAAAAATGATAAATGAAGATATCGTAGTTGCCGAGGATGGCGGCCACAGCAGGAGCTACCGGCTAAAATCCTAAAGACTGTATAGAAATAGCCCCGCGCTCAGGAGAGCGCGGGGCCAACGTTTCGTTTGAGCTCAGAAATACTTCTTAATACCAGCCGTCGCGGCGGTTTCATCCGCCGAAATGGTGATCGTAAAATCAATCTGATTGGCGGCGCCAAAGGTCTCACACCACTGCAAGAATGCCTCTGCCTCAGTGGAGTCGTCGCTGCCGGCGATTTTATACAGGCTATCGATGAAAATATGGGTGATGTCAAAGTTGCCGGCGTGCAGGCCGCTGACAAAACCCTTGAGAATCTTGAAACTGTCGATCTCGTAGTCGCTGGCCTCGATCAGGCGAACGCGATAATCGATGCCGAACATTAGCTTGTTACCCTTTTCAATGCAGACCGTGCTGCCAGTCTCGTTCTTAACTGCGGTGTTGATGGAGTCGATGAGCGTCTTCGTCTTGCCGGAACCCTTCAGACCCATGATTACTTTAACCATGATGAAAAACCTCCTTATGTGCCGACGACAAGGCGTCGGAGAGAACGGGTAGTTCTGGCTATATCATATCATGTTCGGCGACTTTTTGCAACGGTTCTTTTTGTATATTATGTAGGAGTTTTTTGCCCATTGACAGAAAATCACACAATTTTTGTCAGCGCTGATCAATAGGAACGTATTTTTGGGAGGTAACAGTTGCCTTGTAGGCAGGGCGAATGATACGGCCGCCGGTGAGCTCTTCTTCGATGCGGTGGGCACACCAGCCGGAAACACGCGCCGTGGCGAAGACTGGGGTAAAGAGCTCTTGAGGGATGTTAAGCATCTTATAGATCAGGCCGGAATACATATCCACGTTGGCGCACATGACCTTGGCCTTGCCGGTGACCTCGGCGAAGAGCTCTGGAGTCAGACGCTCGATGGTTTCCATGAGGGAGAGCTCTGCTGCCATCTCCGGATGCTTTTTCGCCAACTCCCAGGCATATTTTTTCAGCAGCAGTGCGCGAGGGTCGGAGAGTGTGTAGATGGCGTGGCCCATGCCATAGATAAGACCCGAGCCGTCTCCGGCCTCCTTGCGGAGAATGCGGCGCAGATAGTCCGCAACCTCTCCGTCGTTATCCCAGTGCTGGACATTCTGGCTGATCTCAGTGAACTGGTTCATTACCTGGCTGTTAGCGCCGCCGTGTTTGGGGCCCTTCAGGCTTCCGACAGCCGCTGCGATGGCACTGTAGGTATCGGTGCCGGAGGAGGAAAGCACACGAGTTGCAAAGGTAGAGTTGTTACCGCCGCCGTGTTCTGCATGAAGTACCAGGCAGATGTCCAGCAGCTTGGCTTCTTCGTCCGAGAACGTGGAATCTGGGCGCATACAGTGCAGGAAGTTCTCAGCGATAGAGGCACCGCGCATCGGGCGGTGGAGGTAGAGCGATTCGTTGTCGTAGTAGTGGCGCTTGACCGCAAAGGCGTGGGCAATGATCAGCGGGAAGCGGCAGATGAGCTCCAAGCACTGACGCATCATGTTCTCCAGGCTGACATCGTCAGGCTGAGGATCGTAGGAGTAGAGCGCTAGGACGGAGCGGGCCAGCTTATTCATAATGTTGGAGCTGGGCGCACGGAGGATCATATCTTCTGTGAAACGATCCGGCAAGCTCATGTACTCGGTCATGACATCTTCAAATAGAGCCAGCTGCTTGCGGGAGGGGAGATAGCCAAAAAGCAGCAGGAAGCAGACCTCAGCAAAACCAAAGCGGCCCTCGCTGGCAAAGCCCTCGATCAGGTCCTCCACTTCGTAGCCGCGGTAAGTGAGTGAACCTTCAATGGGGAAAGCGTCGCCGTCGATGACGGTGTAGCCTCGGACGTTGCCAATCTGAGTGTAGCCGGCCATGACGCCGGTACCGTCTGAGTTGCGCAGCCCTCGCTTGACGTTGGGGTTTTCGCGAGGATCCTTGCCCAGGGCGTTAATTTTTTCATAGTCCGTGCATAGACTGTGGAGAAGCTCCAATGAAGAAGAAGAATGATTAAAGGGCATTTCTTGCACCACCTTTGATGGGATAGTCTTTATTTTAACAGAGAATGGCTCTGGCGTCAATAGCAAATTCACAGGATTCTTAGGAATTGGGGCACATATTTTACGAGAAATTGTACATGGATGCAGTTTGATGAGGTGAAGCAAATGAAACGTCGAATCAAAAGGCTTGCAAATAGGAGAGAAATAGTGTCAGAATTATTCCGTACAGGCGCTGCAGCGGTACTGATGGCGCTGCTGATCCCTGTATTGGTACTCACAGTTAAAGGACGGCTGAAAGAGACGGAAATACCGCCGGTGCTGCCTGCAGAAACGGCTGAGACGGTGACAGAACCGGTTACAGAGAAGCGCAGCTGGGATGCGCAGCAGACAGTGTTGCTGTCTGTCGACGGGGTACAGCAGGAACTGCCGCTGGCGGAATACCTGGTGGGAGTCCTGGCAGGGGAACTGCCGCAGGGCTTTGAACCGGCGGCCATCGCTGCCCAAGCAGTAGCGGCGCGTACCTTTACGCTGCGCTCTATGGAGCAGGGAAAACACGGGGGGTATCTGTGCAGTGATGCGGCCTGCTGTCAGGCCTGGACGCCGGACGTGGATGATCAGTGGCGTGCAGTCCTGGAGGATGCCATCGCACTGACCGATGGACAAGTACTCTGCTACGAGGGAGAGCTGATCGAGGCGCTGTTTTTCTCCTGTTCCGGAGGGCGGACGGAGTCTGCCGTGGCCGTCTGGGGTGGAGAGGTACCCTATCTTGTAGCAGTGGACAGCCCCGGCGAGGAAGAAGCGCCCCGCTACAGCGGAGAGGTTCGATGCAGTGGGGCGGACTTCCGCGGTATTGTGATGGATGCGTACCCGGAGGCGATGCTCTCTGGAACGCCGGAAAACTGGCTGGGACAAGTCACCTATACCGATGGCGGAGGAGTTGACGCAATTGAGGTCGGTGCGGTCTCGATCCCAGGGACGCAGATGCGGAAGTTATTTGGGCTCAATTCAACAAATTTTATGTTCACTTTTGAAGGAGAGAAATTTGTGTTCCGGACCCTGGGCTTTGGTCATCGGGTGGGAATGAGCCAGTATGGGGCCAATGCCATGGCACAGGATGGCGCCACCTGGCAGGAGATTCTGGAGCATTATTATCCGGGGGCAAGTCTGCTTGCGCAGAGCTGACACATTGAGGGCAGGCCCCATCTTTGAAAGGGAAAGAGGCTGACACAGAGGACGGTGTAGGGATCAGAGTACTGGACAGAACGGTAAAAACAGGGTATAATATCCTCATTACAAACAAAGGAGAACCCATCATGTCTTGTACAAATCGTTTTCTCCGCTATGTTGCGGTCCATACCACCTCCGCTGAGGGGGAGCACAGCCCCACCACGGCCATCCAGCTGGAGCTGAGCAGGATGCTGGAGTCCGAGCTGAACGCCATGGGGCTGCAAAACGTCCACATCGACGCCTGCGGCAACGTCATCGCCACGCTGCCCGGCAACGCCGAGGCCCCGGCTGTGGCCTTGATTGCCCATATCGATACCTCTCCTGACGCCCCCGGCGAGAATATTAAGCCGCAGATCATCGAGAATTATGATGGCGGGGACATTACCCTGGCCTCGGGCCTGCCAATGACTGTGGCGCAGTTTGAATACCTGCCCAGCCTCAAGGGCATGGATCTGATCGTCACCGACGGCACGACACTGCTGGGTGCGGATGACAAGGCCGGTGTGGCGGAGATCATGGAGGCGGTCGCCTTGCTGCAAAGCGCGGGACGGCCCCACGGAGAGCTGCGGGTCATCTTCACTACCGACGAGGAGGTCGGCCTGGGCGTGGACGGCTTGGATGTGGCGCAGCTGGGCTGTAAGTATGGCTATACCGTGGATGGCGGCCCCATCGGTGAGATCGAGTATGAAAACTTCAATGCCGCCTCTGCGCAGGTCAAGATCCACGGCTTGGGCATCCATCCTGGCTCAGCCAAGGACAAGATGAAGAACGCCGGCGCCATTGCCGCCGAGTTTCAGTCCCTGCTGCCTGTGGCGCAGACCCCGGAGCACACCGAGGGCTATGAGGGCTTTATTCACCTGCATAGCATCGAGGGCACCGTCACTGAGGCTTCATTGGGCTATATCATTCGAGACCACGACGAGGCGAAGTTTGCGGAAAAAAAGACAATTCTGACCGTTGCGGCTGCATTTTTGAACACCAAGTACGGCGAGGGCACCGTGGAGATCACCATCGGCGACAACTATAGGAACATGCGCCAGAGGATCGAGCCGGAGTTTCACCTGATCACCCGTGCCCAGAAGGCTTTTGAGGCCAATGGGGTCACCCCGGTCAGCGTTCCCATCCGTGGCGGTACCGATGGCGCACGCCTGAGCTGGATGGGAATGCCCTGCCCAAATCTGTCCACCGGCGGTTATGGATTCCACGGCGTTTACGAGTGCATTCCCGTGCAGGCCCTGGAGCAGATGCCGAAGATCCTGGCCGATCTGGTCTGCAGCTTCGCTGAGTAAATGGCTAGGCGCAAGAAATATGTACCGCCCGCCAAAGCGCTGATTTGGCTGGCGGTCGCAGCCATAGTGCTGCTGGGCAGTGGACTGCTGCGAAATCGGGTGCAGGTCCCGGAGGATTCCAGCTTTGAGATTCACTTCATAGATGTAGGACAGGCAGACGCGGCGCTGGTGCTCTGTGACGGACAGGCGATGCTCATCGACGGCGGCAATCCGTCGGATTCCAGCCGCATCTACGCCTATCTGAAGCAGCGCGGCATTGATGATCTGGCCTACATTGTCTGTACACATGCCCATGCGGATCACGCAGGGGGTCTGGCCGGCGCGCTGAACTATGCCAGGGTGGGCGCTGCGCTGGCGCCGGTGACGGAGGACGAGAGCAAGAGCTTCTCAAATTTCCGTAAGTATTTGGACGAACAGGGCGTGGCCATTACCGTCCCCGAGCCAGGAG